>JAFEBR010000572.1 GCA_018242565.1 Planctomycetota bacterium
AAGTGCCGTGCAAACAAGGGAGGCGTACCAGTTTGCACCGAGTCATGCGCCGGTCCTCGTAAGGGGCGGGTGAAGCCTTGACAGGGGGAAGTTCAGGCCAGCCATTGAACTCCGCGAAAATCATTCCGCGCGTGCCGACGTCGTCGTGCCGGACGGCAGACCTGCGGTCGGAAGTGCGGCGGGGGCTAGGAGGCCCGCGCCGAATGCGCAATCAGCGTCATCAAGTCCGCGAACTGACAGGCGACGCCACGGAGTCACAGGTTCGGCACAATAACGGAGTCACAGGTTCGGCACAATAACGGACGCTCACCTTGCGGAATCCGGGTGATCTCGGCAGGTCCCTGCGGCGGTCGTTATCGATGGGACGGTTGGAAGAGGCTGTGCCCAATGCCCATTCGGCACGCGAAAGGTAAACGATCCTGAAAGGATTTTGAGATATTCTTGATCGGAAAAAGAGTCGACGGGGTGGGGCCACGCAATTTATAGCGACTCGTCCCAGATTCTTAAACGTGGGGGCTTAACAATCCGCAAGAGCGGCCGGGCATATCCGGTCGTGGTGGGAGAGAACAATCGCAAAAGACGGGCGTTGAACACCAAGCCCGCCCGGTTCACGGATGGGCCGGGCAACGAGGACGACATTCGTGAACTCCGTGAGCGCTGACCGAAGACTGCGATCGACTTTCGGTGACTGGCGAGAATCAGGAGTTGTCGATCGTGGCCGCTGCAGCAGGGCCACGTCAGGGGCAAAACCCCGGTCGCCCCGGCCAACACCTACGCCGCAGGCGTTACGCAGCGCAGCCCGGGGTTGCCGACCTTACTTTGGCTACCCCACGGATTCGCCCCCATCCCACGTCACAACCCTGTCAGGATTGTGCAGACACCTCTCGGGCGACACCACCGGTGCAGTCCAGACGAAATCAGGCCTCAGATCCAAGACAAACAAGACGCCACGCTGGCCAGCTCGGCAGATTCGGCGATTCATCCCGCGCAGTGAATGGTGCTGGTAATCCAGCACCGACACGTTTCGTCATCCCGGTTCTGCAGAACCCCGACACGGTTCCGCCGGATTGGTGCGCCGCCTCGGGGTTGGCCAACAGCGGCCGGCCAACCCCGGGCTGTGCTGCAGAAGCCCGTTGGGGTTCCCCTCCGTCTGTCCGCTGAGGTAAAATTCCCTCAGGCGGGTCTCCGTCTGAAAACGATCGCGTCAGGACGCTCAAGCATGCGGCCGGCAATTCTTGCCAGTTTGTTCGTGGCTCTCGTCACCAGTGCCGCATTCGCGCAAGCGGTCGGGGACCGTGTCCGCCGCGAACAGGCCGATCCCGCCAGTGCCCCCGAAAAGCCCAGCCAGCCGGCCAAGCTCAATCCGAAGCACGCGGTCAGCTTCTATAAGCGGGGGCTGACGCGGCAGGCGCGCGGCGATGTGGACCGGGCCTTGGACGACTTTAACCAGGCCATCCGCTTCGATCCGCAGTACGCGCCGGCTTATTTCGCGCGCGGCACGATCCGGCAAAACAAGGGCGAATACGACAAGGCGATCGCCGATTACGACGAGGCCCTGCGGCTTGATCCACAGCAAGCCGCCGCTCGCGCCCAGCGAGGGATCGCCTGGCACCAACTCGGTCGCTACGAAAAAGCGATTGCGGATTTGAAAGAGGCCATCCAACAGGATGCGAAGCACGTGACTGCCCATTATTCCCTGGCCTGGCTGCTCGCCACCTGCCCTGACGCCCGATACCGTGATGGCAAACGAGCCGTCGAATTGGCAACGACGGCCTGCGAGCTGAGCGATTGGAAATCTCCGCCTGGCATTCTCGCGCTGGCGGGCGCGTCGGCCGAATGTGGTGACTTCGACAACGCCGTGAAGTGGCAGACGGAGTTTCTCCGGCTCTGCCCGGAAGGTGAGCGGAAAAAATGGGACTTTCTGCTCGACCTCTACAAATCACGCCAGCCGTTCCGGGGAGCCCGTGAGGAATCGGGCTTCGGCAGCGTCGTTCGTCAGGGACGTGAATTCGCAGCGTGACTTCCACCCAAATCAGCCCCAGCGAAAAAATCGCCGGACCCGCCCTGGGTGCAGCAGCAGGCGGTGAATTCGGATGAGCGCCTTCGGGTGGCACGTCGATTATGCATCTCGGCGGAGCGAGATGCCTACTTTGGCTCTGGCCGGCGGACCAATGCTCCTGGCCTCAGTCTTGCGAGCCGAAGCGTCAATTGACGGGTTCAATGGGCACCACCAAGCTGACTCGATGATGCGTCTAGCTGTGACCACCGGTCGTCTGGAGTGCCTTGATCATGAACGGTAGACTGAAACGCATCCGAATGAAGCTCTCGACGTTCCCCTCACCGAAAGTCCATGACATGCGAGCCGTGATCGTTTCTCTGGTGCTGGGGGTGGGAATACTGATGATCCCGGGGCCCGCCCACGGAGCCAAACTCGGAGTTAAGGGTGCCCAATTCACAATCGACGGCAACACAACGTTCTTACTCGGCTTCAGCTATTACGGCGCTCTCGGGGCTTCAGAGAATACGTTGCGACTGGATCTCGATGACGCTCAGCGCCATGGTTTCAATTGGCTGCGGGTCTGGGTGACGTGGGAGAGTTTTGGTCACGATGTTTCGGCCGTCGATGCAGCCGGGAAAATCCGTCCACCGTTTATGGATCGGCTCAAATGGCTCGTCGCCGAATGCGACCGCCGCGGAATGATCCTTGACCTCACACTGACACGCGGCACGGATCTCGAGGGAGCACCGACCGCGGGACGACTCGCGGACCTGAATTCTCATCGTCAGGCCGTGAAGAGCCTGGCCATGGAACTCAAGCCCTGGGCTAACTGGTTTCTCGACCTGGCAAACGAACACGACGTACGCGATTCGCGACACGTCTCGGTGCAGGACACGGCCGCGTTGCGAACCCTTGTTCGTGAACTGGATCCAGATCGCCTCGTTACGGCCTCATTCGGCGGCCACGATCTTAATGAACAGGACTTGCGAAACACCCTGCTGACGGAAAAGGTTGATTTCGTCACTCCCCATCGACCGCGACAGGCTGGTACGCCGGGCCAAACGGAAACGGCTACGCGCCGTACCCTGGAACTGATGCGGCAGATTGGTCATGTCGTGCCAGTCTTGTATCAGGAGCCATTCCGCCGCGGTTACACTACGTGGGAACCGACCGCCGACGACTTTATCACGGATCTGCGGGGGGCCGTGGCTGGCGGCGCCGCCGGGTGGTGTTTCCATAACGGGGCCCAGCGTGCTGCTCCCGACGGACAGCCACGACGTTCCTTCGACGTGAGCAACCGTCGTCTGTTCGATCAGTTCGATGCGGTAGAGCGGCAGGTTCTGGAGCGAATAAAACAGGTACGCACATCAGTGAACTCGTCTGCCTATCCGCGGCAACGGCCACCTGAAGAGCAAAACCGCAAAGCCTCCGTGCTGTCGCAGGGCCCCACGCCTGGCCATGACCTGCCAGAACGCGATGGCCCCCCGACGGTCGCAGAAGACGCGGCGGCTCATCGAATTCAGGCCCATTCTTCAACTTCTCGGTTCGAAGAGAACGTGCCACCCGCCGAACGCTCAACAGACGACGGACCAGCGGCGATGCGCGTATCGATCCATGAGGGCCGCTGGCAGATCGACGGTCAATTCACCAATCCGGGCTCAATCGCCGCCGGGTTGCTGATGAACGTGCGGATGGTCAACGCCGTGTTCGAAGATGCGAACGACCCCGAGTTTGACGCCGAGGCCAACACAGACCGGTTTCTGGCGGCGATTCCAGATTACACTTCGCAGGGCGTGAATGCGTTCACGATCGGTCTGCAAGGCGGTTTCCCCGGTTATGAGGGGGCAAGGAACTCGGCGTTCGATTCCGATGGATCGCTGCGTACGCCGTACCTCCGCAGAGTCGAAAAAGTGATTCGCGCGTGCGACCGGGCGGGTGCGGTCGTAATTCTCGGATGTTTCTACCAGCGGCAGGATCAGGTGCTCCGGGACAACGACGCCGTTCGGAACGGTGTCAAAAATGTGGCCGAGTGGATTCGCAATTCGAAATTTGGCAACGTTGTCTTGGAAATCACGAACGAATTTGGTCATGGCGGATTCAATCAGGAGGTGCTCAAATCCGCCACCGGGCAGGCCGAATTGATGCAACTGGCCAGGCAGGTGCATCCGCGATTGCTCGTTTCCACCAGCAGCCTGGGGGATGCGAAATATGCGAACGCGGCGGCTCAGGCGGCCGATTTTCTGCTGGTTCACTTGAACTCGACGAAACTTGAAAACTACGAACGGCGAATTGAGGCCTTAAAGAAATTCGGCAAACCGATCGTTTGCAATGAGGACGACAAACAGGGAACTGACGGGGCCCAGGCGGCAAAAATCTGCGTGGAGCACGGTCTCTCGTGGGGGCTCATGGCAGAGCGCGTGAACCAGCACAGGCCCTTCCGTTTCCTGGGGGCCAAAGATGACCCACCCGTCTACGCCGAAATTCAGAGATTGACTGCGCCTGCCGCGTCCACGGACTATTTCCCGCCCCCCGAATCGCAGGGAGGCTGGCGCAAGCTCACTGCGCCCGATGACATCCGCCGTCTGGCCGGTATGGATCCCGAAAAGCTGGACCTGCTGAAACGCTGGCTGCTGCAGTCGGACAACCGCAATTTTGCGGCGGTGGTGATCCGTCGCGGATACGTCGTTCTGGAAGTCGAACGCGGCAACAGTGCACAGACCGATGTACGTCGTGTCGCCTCGGTTTCGAAGGCTATTTGCGCCACGGTTTTGGCCATCGCCTCTGAACAGAGCCAGCACGGTCAAACGCCACGCAAAATGTCATTCGACGACGCGGCCTTTGATTTCATCCCGTGGGCGCACCCGCTGAGTGATCCGCGAAAACGGCAGATTACGGTCAAGCAACTCCTCAACCATACGTCCGGGATCTGTCCCGAGGCGGTCGGCGCACCGAACGACGGCACCTGGGAGTATATTCTCGGACGGAATGGCGACCCGCGAACGTCCCAACTGGCGTTTGACCCTGGCCAGGGCTGTGGTTACTCCACTCACGCCCTGTGTCATGCCGCTCTCGTCTGCGAAAACGTGACAGGAAAACCGTACGATGAGTTTGCGATTGCGGCGTTATTTCAGCCGATCGGTTGTGAGCATTGGTGGTTCCAATCGTACGATGGAGCGCCTGAGATCGGGCGGCACCCCTCGCATGGAATGGGTATGCCGGCCCGCGATCTGGCGCGAATCGGTTACTGTCTTCTGCAGGATGGTCGCTGGGGTGACCGCCAGGTGGTTCCGAAATGGTTCGTCAATCAAACCGCTCATCCCACGCAGGAGGTCAAAACTCC
>JAFEBR010000573.1 GCA_018242565.1 Planctomycetota bacterium
ACCCCAGCGATCGGCTCGCCGTCGATGTCGATCACCCGTCCGACCAATTCGTCGTCCGCGACCTGGTCGAGGTCGATTTCTGCCACGGCTTCCGGTTGATCGTCGCCGAGGGCAAAATCGACCGGCACAGCGGTGATCGAAAGCAGAAACGCAAAGGCAAGTCGCATGATGGGGCCTCGTGGGGGAGAATTGGATGTGAAATACGATCCGCCGACCTCGAAAATTCGTCTAAAAGTTTCGGCCGCTGTAACGGTTGTCAGCGATTCGGGACCAACAATTCGCCCCGCACGAGCCAATATGCCCGGCCGCTGGGGAGATCTCTTCAGTTCCCGACGTGCACGAATCGTGCACAATTCGCTATCAAGTGGGTGGCCTCTGCAGATTCTGCTCGTTGAGTTATCATCAGCGTGAGGCGATCGACCCGTGATTGCTTCCGGTCTACATTCCTGAAACAATATTTGGATCAGTGACCCGCCCTGTGAATCATCAGGCGCGGCTGCCAGGAAGAGCTCTGCACACACGGAAATTGAATTCGTCCGATCTCTTAATCAGGGGCAACACATGGAGATTGCTCGAATTGCGCACAACCCGGCGGTCATGGGGGGGAAGCCCTGCATCCGCGGCATGCGGGTTACGGTCGGAACGATTCTCGGGTTGCTCGCCACAGGCAAGTCTCCGGAACGAATTCTGAAGGCGTACCCATATCTTGAGCCGGAAGACATCGACGCGGCACTGGCTTACGCCGCTTGGCGGATGGAAGAGCGCGACGAGCCGTTGGTCATGTCATGAACGTGCAGTTATTGGTTGACATGAACCTGTCGGAAGAGTGGGTTTCGGAGTTTGCCAGACAGGGATGGACTGCGATTCATTGGTCCGCAGTCGGCCCCGTGTCCGCCGAAGATTCCGTGATCATGGGCAACGCGTCCCATAATTCCAGGTGTCCTGGTGAACGTCCTCCGATGACAGTTTCGCTGTCGCGGGCCATCTGGCATGATGGGGAGTTGAATGACTCCTGTGGACCGGAAGCCTGGACATCCTGATGAAGCGCATGACTGACCGCGGACGCCGTATCTGGAATTTCTGCCTGCTCGGGGGGCTGGCCGTGCTGGGGGTATGCCGGGAGTCGCCATGCCCGGCGAGTGAACCGCCGCCGAATGGGCGGTATCTGTACGTGGCTTTGCCCGGTATCCGCAATTACCTGGAATTTGGTGGTCACGGGATCGCTGTGTTTGATATCGACCACGGCCACAAGTTCGTGCGCCGCATTCCAACCGGCGGTCTGGATGAAAACGGCAAGCCGCGCAACGTGAAAGGGGTCTGTGCCAGTCCGGCGACCGGGTTGATCCATGTCAGCACGACCCACACCATAATGGCCCTCGATCTTGTTACGGAGCAACTCCTGTGGGAGAAGCCATACGAGGGGGGATGTGACCGGATGGGGATCACTCCCGATGGCCAGACGCTGTATCTCCCGTCACTGGAAAAAGACCATTGGCATATTGTCGCGGCCCGCACGGGCGAGATCCTCGCCCGCATCGATCCACGGTCGGGGGCGCACAACACCATCTGTGGCCTCAATGGACAGGAAGCCTATCTGGCCGGGCTGAAATCGCCTTTGTTGACCGTGGTCGATGTCTCGAAACGGGACGTCGCCCGCACGGTCGGTCCGTTCAGCGCGTCGATTCGCCCTTTTACGGTGAACGGAGCACAGACCCTCGTGTTCGTGAACGTCAACGAGTTGTTGGGCTTCGAAATTGGCGACCTGCGTACCGGAAAAAAGCTGCACCGGGTCGAGGTCAGCGGATTTCGGCCCGGGCCCGTGAAACGCCACGGGTGCCCGAGCCATGGCATCGGACTTACCCCCGACGAAAAGGAAGTCTGGGTTTGCGACGCGGCCAACAGTCGGCTGCATGTGTTCGACGCGACCGTCATGCCACCTCAGCAACGGGTCAGCATTGAAGTACGCGAGCAACCGGGCTGGGTGACCTTCAGTCTGGATGGCAAGTACGCCTATCCGTCGACCGGCGACATCATTGAAGTGGCCACCCACAAGATCGTGTGGGGGCTGACCGATGAAACCGGAACGGCGGTTCACAGTGAAAAGATGGTGGAAATTCACTGGAAAGACCGTGTTCCCACTCGCACGGGCGATCAGTTTGGCCTGGGTCGAGTGAAGGCCCGGTGAGGCCCGGTCGATGAATCGACCGAATGCCGAGGGCCGATTCACGGAGTGCGGGAGATGGAATTCGCCGGGCTCGCAGGCGGTCGAGTGGATACGTGGTTTGTTCCGCCAGGAAGAACGCGTCGGTATTGTGTGAGCGAATTGATTTTCCAGATCTCTGCGGGAGTTTCTTGTGACCCGAGTGTTAGTGGATACGTTGAAGTGTGTGGCGGATTTGCGCTGGCTCAAATTGTTCGAGGTGAGTTACGAGCGACCGTCTGGGGCACGTGGCACATGGAGCCTGGCCTCGCGGAATGCGACGCCCCGTTTGGATGGCAGTCCGTTGTCGCCGGCCGCCGTGTTTCTGGTGCCGTTGTTGCGGACGCCGGAAGGGACGCGACTGGTGATGATGCGGGAATTTCGGATTCCGCTGGGGGACTACGAATATTCGTTCCCGGCGGGCCTGCTCGATCCGGGGGAAAGTGTCGAGACCACGGCCCGGCGTGAACTGCATGAGGAAACCGGCTTGACCGTCACGAGCGTGCGGGCCCTCTCGCCCGCCGTGGCTTCGTCGGCGGGGATGACCGACGAATCGGCGGTGATTGTGTTTTTGGAGTGTACCGGCACGCCGCATACCGAGAACTGTGAAGCCTCGGAAGACATTCATTTGCTGGTTCTCGATTTTGAACAGATGTGTGCCTTGCGGCGCACGCCGGTGAAGTTCTCGTCGAAGGCCTGGCTGATCACGCTGCTCTTTGAAACCGTGGGGCGATTGGACTGGCCCGCCGCGCTGCTGGAGGGAACGTAGCCGGGCCTGGAACGTGGGAACCACGAAATACACGAATCACACGAAAGAAAGATTCAGGAATGGGAACCGCGAATGACGCGGATTTCACGGATAGGTTACGGCGGGGTTGGATGGTGCGGCGCGCGGCGGTCGAGATCGCCGGTGGCTACTGTGGGGAACGGCAGGGGGGCCACAGATTAACACAGATGGACACGGATTCTTTGATGCTGAGGTGCGCGGGGAATGTGATCGGGGGCCTGTGGCTCGGCTCAGTGAGGCAGCCGTTTTTTATCCGCGACATCCGTGCCATCCGCGGTTTCTTTCCGTCCGTCATTCGGACGATGGGGAACGCGGTCGTCGGGGATCAGTGAAACTGACCGGTTGGCTGTCGTTGGTGCTGTGTCCCCATGTTCGTTCCGTGCATTTGTGACTAAATCGGCACTGTAGGACGGGTGGTTTCCATCTTAGGCTGATCTTTTCCCACGAGGAGACCGATGCCAGATGTAATCCAGGCGGCAACGAGTAACCAAAACGGCAAGCGAATTTCCAACCCCGCTAATCCGCAACACATTAGCACTGTCGCAGGAATCCACATCGCCCATAGCGCGAGGCGCAGGTACTTCGGCATTGAATTCAACCACATGCAAATGACGAGATGCAAATTTGCGACAAATATGGGCGCAAACATAATGCAGACAATCGGATAGTCGAATAACAATTCATGCGTCAGGAATATTACATGCCACCGAAATATGATTTCGTATCCTTGCCAGCCATTTCCATCTGCGAACCATCCGGCGCTATCGGCGAGCGTCAACGGCAACGAAATGCACATCAAGGCGAGCGCTAATACCCGCCACCTGTTCTGACTCATCGGTCACCTCAGTCGAAAGAAAGAGTCGCCCGGGCTTCACGGGGAACTTGGGGACAGAACACTTTTTGCAGTATAACCGATTCAGCGTGCGCGTAACCAATTCGGCACTCATGGCGGATTCATCGCACACGCCTTGAGGTGGGGTTGGGCGGTTTGACGACATGTATCGGGAAAGCCGATAGTTCGCGGCAGGTGGATTTCGCCCATTCTGGGCGATCGGTGCCGATTGGGGGGCAATTCCCCGGGGCGGTGCCTCGGGCTGGAACATGGCGGCCTGTCAGACCGGATGCCGGACCACACGAGTTTTTGGCAACCGGTCAGGTTGCCGGGCCTGACACGATGGGGAACCACGAAATACACGAATCACACGAAAGACAGGCCAACGAAAAAGGAACCGCGGATGACGCGGATTTCACGGATATTTCACGGCGGGGTTTGATGGTGCGGCGCGGGGCGGTCGAGATCGCGGGGGGCGGCCACTCTGGGGAACAGTGGGGGAGCCACAGATGGACGCAGAGGGACACAGATCGTTTGATGCGGGGGTGCGGGGGAGGTGTGATCGGGGGGCCTGTGGCTCGGCTCAGCGAGGCAGCCGTTTTTTTATCCGCGACATCCGTGTGCAGCCCATACGGCTGTTTGTCTAGCCGGTGCAAGTCCGGTCGCAGGAGTTGACTGTTTCCTGCGTAGCTATAACTGACGTCGCGACGGGGTGACCCGTCCGGCGCAAGCTCAGTC
>JAFEBR010000574.1 GCA_018242565.1 Planctomycetota bacterium
CCCGGACCCGAAAATCGGCGAACCGATCTGTGCGACCGATCAACGCAGAGGTTCAAACGCGGCAAACTTTCGGGTATCGTAAATGAAAACCTGCGTCCCCGTATTTGTGTCGCCGTATTCTCCGAGTGCGGGACCCGCAGGACGTGCGGTGTTGTACCGGCGGCCAACGGTCCGCTAATCTCAAGGGCCGGTGATTTCAATCGAGCGTCTGATAGAGTCTGATGATGAGCGACGTGACGCGTGTTCTCTCGGTCATCGAGAAGGGCGATCCGCTGGCGGCCGATCAGCTTCTGCCGCTGGTCTACGACGAGCTGCGCGCCCTCGCGGCGCAGAATCTGGCGAGTGAAAAGCCCGGCCAGACGCTCCAGGCGACGGCTCTGGTCCATGAGGCCTACCTGCGGCTCGTCGGTTCTGAAGACCCAGGCTGGAACGGGCGCAATCACTTTTTCGCTGCCGCCGCCGAGGCGATGCGCCGGGTCCTGATCAACCGGGCTCGGGATCGGGGGCGACTCAAGCGGGGTGGCGATCGTCGCCGTGTCGATCTTGAGGATCTCTGCGACCCGTTCGAAGCCCCCGACGAGGCGCTGCTCGAACTGGATGCCGCGCTCGACCGGTTGACGGCGGCCTATCCGCGCCCCGCCCAACTCGTGAAATTGAGGTTCTTCGGCGGTCTGAGCCTGGAGGAAGCGGCCGCGACGCTCGGTGTCTCGACACGGACCGCCAACCGCGAATGGACGTTTGCGCGGGTCTGGCTTCGAGACGCGCTCGGCCGGGAATGAACGATTAGCGGAAATTTGACAAATCGCAAAGAATCATGGCGTACTGTGAAGCTGGACGGGGCACGTTAAACAGATGACTTCGCAATTCGATCAAACTGGGCAGTGCCGTGAACGACGCCGACCGCCATCTCATGACGCTTTTTTCGTCCGCATTAGATCTGGAATCGGCCGAAGAGCGGGCAGGATACCTGGATAAGGCCTGCGCCGGAGCCCC
This sequence comes from Planctomycetota bacterium, assembly GCA_018242565.1. Taxonomy (GTDB): domain Bacteria; phylum Planctomycetota; class Planctomycetia; order Planctomycetales; family Planctomycetaceae; genus JACQFH01. Next base: position 994 of record JAFEBR010000574.1, read on the forward strand.
CGCGCTACGCGCCCGGGTCGAAGCGCTGCTGCGGGCTCACGACCACCTGGGCCCATTCCTTGCGCCGGACCCACCGCCAGGCTCCCTTGCCAGGCAGCCAGCGCCGGAGCAGACCGCGCCCTACGACGGAAAAGCCAGCCTTTCCAATGAAACGATTGGCCCGTATCGGCTGCTACAAGTCATTGGTCAAGGAGGCATGGGGACCGTTTACATGGCCGAGCAGTCCGAGCCGGTTCGGCGGCGGGTCGCCCTGAAGGTCGTCCGGCCTGGCCTCGACGGTCGGCAGATTCTGTCGCGATTCGAGGCCGAGCGGCAAGCGCTGGCAATGATGGACCACCCCAATATCGCTCGGGTGTTCGACGCCGGGGCCGCGGCCGACGGTCGTCCGTACTTCGTGATGGAACTGGTCAAGGGAGTTCCGATCACCACGTTTTGCGACGAAAGAAGACTGTCGCCCCGCGAACGGATCGACTTGTTTGTCGCAGTTTGCCAGGCGGTCCAACACGCGCACCAGAAAGGGGTGATCCATCGCGATCTGAAGCCCTCCAACGTCCTGGTGGCCCTTTACGACGACAAGGCCGTCCCGAAGGTCATCGACTTCGGCGTCGCCAAGGCCGCGGGTACCAGTTTGACCGATGGCTCGGTGTTCACTGAGTTCGGCGCGATCATCGGCACGCTCGAATATATGAGCCCCGAGCAGGCACAACTCAACCAACTCGATGTGGACACGCGTTCGGACGTTTACAGCTTAGGAGTTCTCCTTTACGAACTGTTGACCGGCACGACACCGATGGACCGCAAGGTCGTAGGTCAGGTCGCCCTGATGGAAGTCCTGCGCCACATCCGCGAAGTCGACACTCCGCGGCCCAGCCAGCGTCTGTCGACAGTGGCGGGCCTGGCGACTATCGCCGCCGCCCGGGGACTGGATCCTGGCAAGCTCGGCGGCCTGATTCGCGGCGACCTTGACTGGATCGTGATGAAGGCTCTGGAAAAGGACCGCGTTCGCCGTTACGAGTCCCCCGGTGCGATGGCCCGCGACCTGCAGCGGCACCTGCGCGGGGACGAAGTCGAGGCCTGTCCCCCTTCGACACTGTATCGCTTCCGGAAGTTCGCCCGGCGGCACCGCGTCGCACTCTCGGCGAGCGCGGCGATTGTCACCACCCTGTTGATCGCCACCGCAGTCAGCGCCTGGCAGGCCGTCCGGGCCACCCGGGCCGAGCGCGCTGCAGTCGAGTCGGCCGAAGTCGAACGACAGACGATTACGTTTCTGGTCGACGATCTGCTCGGCTCGGCGAGTCTGTCCACCCAGGTCATCGCCGGCATCACCCCCGATCCCGACATCAAGGTGCGGACCCTGGTGGATCGGGCGGCAGCCCGCATCGATGGTCGGTTCGCGGATCAGCCGCTGGTCGAGTCCTCGGTGCGGCATTCGATCGGGCGGGTCTACCATTCGCTCGGCCTGTTCGAGGAGGCCCGTCGCTGCTTTGAGCGGTGCAGCGAGATCCGGCGCCACATCCTGGGCGAAGATCACCCGGCCACGCTCCGCGCCGCGGCCGATCTGGGCCAGTGCGAAACAGATCTCGGTCTCCATGACGCCGCAGAAAAGAGACTTCGCCACACGCTCGACCTGGCCACCCGGCTATCGGACGACCAGAGGAACCGGCTGGAGATCATGACCCTGGGCATGCTCGGGACATGCCTGGAAGCCGCGCAGCGCCACGATGAAGCCGACGCCACCTTCCGTCGCGCTTTGGAGTTAACCCACAAGTCTCCCGAGGTTCATTCCTACCAGCGCCTCGTCCTGCAAAACAACCTCGCCATCAGTCTGACTAACCGCGGGGACGAAGCCGGGGCCGAAACGCTGTTGCACGAATCGCTCCGCGAGGCCCTGAAGGCTGGCGGAGACGACCACCCGATGGTTCCGCTCATTCGCGACAACCTCTCGCTGATCCAGCGCAATCAGGGACACTTCCGCCGGGCGGAGCAGACCGCCCGGGCAGCCTACGAAAGCAGCCAGCGTCTCTTTGGCGATCGGCATCCTTCCACCCTGGCCGCCTTGCGAAATGTCGGTCTGAGCGAGATGGGACTCGGACGAGCCGCCGAGGCCGAGGCGACTCTTCGTCGGGCGCTGGACCTCGCCCGGCAGGGCTATGGGGCCGAAAGTGAGACAACGATGCACTCGGCCATCGCTCTTGCCGGCGTACTGCTCGATCGAGGGACCATTGAAGAGGCAGAGGCCCTTCTGCGCGAGTGCCTGCCTGTGGCCCGTCGATACGGTCCCGAATACGCGGCGAATGTTGAGGGAAATCTCGGGATGGTGAGCTTCGCGAGGGGCAACTTTGTCGAGGCCGAACAATGGCTCCGGAAGGCCGAATCCGTGCTGGAAGCGCTGCCATCGGTTGATGTGCGCTTTCTGCTCGCGCTCAAACGGGACCTGGCATATGCCATTGGGCATCAGGGGCGACATCAAGAAGCCCTGGAACGGTTCCGTGCGGCACTGCGAAAAGTCGAGGCGATCTTCGGCCGCGACGATCACCAGACCTTCCATCTCCTTGCCGGTCTGGTTCACGAGTGCCGCGCCCTCGGCCTCGACGCCGAGGGCGAGGCCCTCTATCCCAGACTGATCCGGCTCGGCGACTCCCTGTTGGGTTCAGAAGCACGCAATGCGCTCGCCGTCAAACAGAATTACGCCGCAGTTCTCCACGTCCGCGGGAAGTTCGAGGCCGCCGAGGAGCTCTATCGAGCAGGGATTGAAGGCTTCACAAAGGCGGTCGGCCCGGAGGACGTGGCGACGCTGCAAACGATCAGCAATCTGGGCGAATTGTATCGCGACTGGGGACGGCCGGACGACGCCGTGCCCTTGCTGCAGCAGGCGCTGCATGGCCACCAGCGGACATCGGGCGCCGACCATCCCCACACGCTCTGGACTCTCTGGAAGCTTGCCGAGCTGGAACGCGATCGCGGCCGTTTCGACGAAGCCCAACCGATGTTCGAACGCTGCCTCGCAGGTTACGCGAAGGCGCAGAGCGCGGACGGCCTGGAACTGGCCCAGCTTCGCGCCGATCTGGCCCTGAACCACCTGAAGAAACGGGAACCGGAACGCGCGGAAGCATTGCTGCGCGAGGCTTTGCGTGCCTATGAAAAGCAGCTTCCCGATGACTGGCGGCGGTTCGAGATTATGGGCCTGCTGGGCGAGGCGCTGAGCATCCAGGCCCGGTTCGAAGAGGCCGAGCCGCTCGTGCTGGAGAGCTTCGCGGGGATGGAAGCACGCCATACGCGGGTCACCGTCGACGCCTGGCCGCGACGGCCTCTGGCCAGGCGCCGTGTGGTTCCACTCTATGAGGCCTGGGGAAAACCGGCTCTCACCGCCAAGTGGCGGCAAGAGCCCGCGACCGAGGCGTCCGGGCAGCCGCCACCCAAGATCGCCGCACCCGCCCCGGCGCACTAATCGGGCTCACCGCGCCCCGCGCTCTCTTACATTATCCCGTTCTGTGA
>JAFEBR010000575.1 GCA_018242565.1 Planctomycetota bacterium
CAAAAAACAGCGCCACGCGCGGCGTCCCGATTCGCTTCACGCATGCGGAAAGACGCCTGGCAGTGGGCTGGCCCATTCTGGTTGAGTCAGCCTTGCTCTCGCTGTCGCCGACGACCACGAGCGAGCATTCCCAACGGCGGGAACGACTTACGGCAATGTACAACTTGGATTTGGGACCTCAAGGGCGTCGTTCGAACGTCAGCGACCAGCAGGATCGTGATGCCACAATGATCACTGAACTCGAAGTCAAACCCGCCCCCGTACGACGGCGCTCGCCGCAAAAGTCGCCCCGCCCCTCGACCGAGACACCGCGAAATGCCGGCCAAACCGCACCGAGCAGCAAACGACGCAAATCGAGCGCCAGCACGACACCAGCCGCCGCAGATAACACCAACCATGAGCTCGTGGCCCGCGCCAGGCGGATTGCCGAGACGGAAATTGCATTCATTGACAACCCCTGCTTCGCCGAGCCGGGTGCAGCCCGGAAGATTCTGACCGAAGAACCCGGCCCGACGGCCGCATTGCCTGCGGTTCCTGCGGGACTGCCTCCTTACTTTGCGGCCCTGTACGCCACCCCGTTGCTCGATGCCGAAACAGAGGTGGTCCTGTTTCGACGGCTGAATTACCTGAAATATGTGGCCCTTTCCAAACGCGTGCGGTTGAGCGTCGAGCAGCCCACCCGTCGGCAAATCGAAGACATCGAGGCGGTTCTCGCTCGCATCCACGAGGTCCGCAACAAGCTCGTTCAATCCAACCTGCGCCTGGTCGTGTCGATCGCACGCCGCCTGGTTTCCGACGTCTACCCGTTCGATGACATCGTCGGCGACGGCAATCTGTTGTTATTGCGAGCCATCGAGAAATTCGATTTTTCACGCGGCTTCAAATTCAACACCTACGCCACGCACGTCATCCGCCGCGAACTCAATCGCAAGGCCCGCGTGCGTCGGCAGCAGGCCAAACGGGTCACCGCCGAGTTGAATGACCGACTCCACAATACGCCTGATCGGCGTTCCGCCCATGACCAGACCGGAATGATCTGGGAACGCTGGCCCCGCCTGCTGTCCCTGATGAAGCAGATTCTCGACGATCGCGAGCAGACCATTCTGGCGATGCGTCTGGGCCTCGATCTCGACCAGGGCCCCCAGAATCGCAAATCCATTGGCGAACGCCTGGGAATCAGCACCGAACGAGTGCGCCAACTCGAACTTCGCGCCATCGCCCGGCTGAAAACGGCCGCGGGCGAATAGCCCCCTGTTCCCCCGCTACACGGTCGCCACCGCAAGCCTTGGTGTTGTGTTGCACGCATGCGAACGGCCCCTCGGCGAGTGGAGTGCCTACGAGCCCTGCAGAGTCCACACTGTGCCTTCGCG
>JAFEBR010000576.1 GCA_018242565.1 Planctomycetota bacterium
CCCGGCAGGTGGTCATCATGGGTGGGGTCGAGACGAACGCGGATGAGCGCGGGGTCGCCCTCGCTGACCGATCCGCATACAACAATACGACTGACCAGGCGTCGGCAGACGAGACCTACCGACGTGTTCAGGAACTCGGGGTGCCCTTGGTGATCCTGAACAAAGAATCGACCTACGCGGCAGCCGCCCCGCGCAATTTCTATGATGGCATTGCCGCGACGGGTCATCCCGTCGGAATGTATTTGAATGGACAGCAGCGGGCCTCGCTTGAGCATCTGTGGACCGGAATTCTAAAAGGAAATTTGCCCCCGCGGTTGACTCCCGCCTGGTTCTTCCAGACGTTTACCGACATTGACGTCAACTCGGCAGCGGGGCAGGACATCTTGGCCGCCAGGTTGGCCCACCCCGACGATTTCTCGGCTATTTGGAAGCTCGTCAGCCACTTCAACCTGTATGATCCGTTGGCACTGCTGGCAACAGTTCCCCAGATCGATGCACTTCTCTACCGGGCGGAACGTGTACCCGGATGTCGCGGCCAGGTGGCGTTGATCGGCAAGAACTCGATCCGTGATGTGCTGCTGGTCAAGGATTTGATGTCGGCGGCGGCGATTGAAAGCCTGAACCTGGATCCGTTGTTGAAATCACGGTCGCAAACCGTACCTGGTTATCCGCCCCGCCAAATGGTCGATGCGACTTTGGCTGACTGGAACCGTCCCTGGCCAGACTACCGTCCGCCGGCATTTACCGCAGAGGCCGTATTGAACCTGCCGAGCCAATCGGCGGATTCACGAGAGATTCAGAATGTTGCACGGCGGTTTCTGACCTGGCGGGGAAGCCGTGAAGTGCCCGTTACCCGTGACCAGCAGGGTTTTCCACTCAACCCCTTTGGTCGCACCGGACTTTGTGGTCGCGGGGATTGGCCGCGTTGGGGACGGAATCAATATGCTGAGGCCCTGTTCACTCGTGTCCATCCGGAGTCGGGACGCCTGCAGATGCTGCTTGTGCGGCCCCAGGCAACAGGACCCGGAACGCTGCCCGGAGATGTCGTGGTACCGGATGAAGATCAACTCCACGCGGTGCGGCGCGCTCTGCAGGGGGCTGCTGGTGCCGAACTTCCGTTGACCGAGGCCCGCCTGATCTGCGCCAATGTCGTTGATGATCCTCGTAATACCGACAACGCCTGGCGGGAAACGGCTATCTGGCACCTGCACCTGAACGCGAGTGTTCCAAATGGTGAAATCCTCGCCGGACAACGTGCGGGGCGAATCTGGGTTTGGGCCGACATTCATCTCGACTTGCTGCGATCCCTGCCGCAACTTGAATCCGACTCCCTCTGGATCGCGCTCGACCAGTTGCAGAAAAAATCTCCAGAGATGGGCCGTTTTATCGACGATTTACTGAAAGCGCCGGACGATGCAAATCAGGGGGCGTCGCTGCCGCAAGCGAAGTAGCACGCCTGCCGGTCGTTGGGTGGCACTCCACTCAAATTGCGTTACGAATCACTCACGATGCTGAGAATGCGATCGCCATGTTTGGCGACCAGTGTCCTGCTGATGCCGGGAATTGCCAGCAGTTCGCTTTCGTCAGCGGGGCGTGCCTCGGCTATGCCCTGCAACACGTTATCGGTCATGATGCGAAACGCGGGGACATGCTTCTTGGCTGCCATCGTTTTGCGCCAGGCTCGCAGCGCGGCTTCCAGGGTGGCGGATTGAGCAGAGCCCCGAGTTTTTCTGGCTTTTAGCGTACGGCCTGGCCGTTTGGCACCGCCTTTGGTGCGATCGCGTTTCTGCGACTTGGCACGCGATGAAGTTCCAGACTGGCGGGTCGACATCGTGGCCGGGACCGACAGGCCTGCCAAGTCTGATTCGTTCGCCGCTTCGCCTGTGAGGGTGATTGACAACCGCTGAAACGTGATCGCTTTCCCGTCTTTCTCAAAGACATCGAGATAACCGCTGACCAGCTTGGCCCGCACGAGTGCCGAGACCAGGATTTCATAGGCGTGACGTTCGAGGCCCGCCGCATGATTTCGATGCAGAGTACCGACTGACTGATGGTTGTATTCCCGCAAGGCTTCCAGGGTCGCCTGGAGAATCTCGATATCTGCAGCGGTGGGGGGGCGAAAGGCCTGAACCGCACAGACCGTGGGGCGACATGAATCGCACAGTCCGCAGGGAGTTCCCGGATCATCGTCATCACCAAAATGCTGGATCAGGTGGACCATGCGGCAACCGTGCGATTCCGCGAAGCGCGCCATCTGCTCGGCCTGCGCCAGTCGGTGTTCGACTTGTTTCTGGTACGATTTGGCCCAACCGGCATCCCCTCGCAGGACCATATCTTCTGCATCAACGAGGACGCCGCCATGCACCCAGAGTTTTTCCAGGGCCCGATGGAATAGATCTTCATCGAGCTTCGTACGGTCACAGACTGTCAGTTTAGGCTGGGGTTGGTGACTGAGTTTTTTGAAAATCTCCTGGAGCATGTCAACCGCCGGGTAATTTTTCTCGTGGAAATACTCGTTAGTTTTGCGGTCCACAAAAGAATGCAGCAGAATGGCCCGCGAGGGCTTACCGTCGCGCCCGGCACGCCCGATTTCCTGGTAGTAACCTTCCAGCGTCTGTGGCAGCGCCAAGTGGGCGACGGTCCGTACATTGGGTTTATCGATCCCCATGCCAAAGGCAATGGTCGCGACAATCACATCCAGGTCGCCACCTAAGAACCGACTTTGGACTTCGTCGCGGGCTGCCGCCGGCATGCCGGCGTGATAGGCCGCAGCGGGTAAGTCATAGCTGAGTTGCTCGGCCAGTTGCATGGCATCTTTGCGCGACGGTGCTTAAACAATCGCCGGGCGGTGTGCGGGGTCAACCAGCAAATGGGCAATTAATGCCATGCGTTCGGGGCGAGGAACTTCAACGACTTCGATCGCCAGGTTGTTGCGGCGAAATCCGTGAATGAATTGTTTGTCCGACTGCAGTTGCAATTGCGCGATGATGTCCTGCTGGACCAGCGGGGTTGCCGTCGCGGTCAGGGCAATCACGGGGGCCGGACGCAACATCGGCAGTCGCTGTCCCAGCATCCGATAATCCGGGCGAAAGTCGTGGCCCCACTGTGAGATGCAGTGGGCTTCGTCGATGGCGATCAGTGTGGGCTTGGACCGGGCCAGAAACTCGGGAAACCCTGGCACACTCAAACGCTCGGGAGCAATAAACAAAAAGTCGAGGGCCCCGGCCATGTAGTCTAAACATACAGCCCGCGATTCCGTCCGCGTGCGGCCCGAGTGAATTCGCTCGGCCCGCAGGCCAAGGGCCTTAAGCTTGGCAACTTGATCTTCCATCAGCGCAATCAGGGGGCTCACGACCAGCGTCGTGCCACCGCGGGCCAGTCCGGGGAGTTGATAGCACAGCGACTTTCCGGCCCCGGTGGGCATGACCAGCAGCACGTCTTCGCCATCACGTGCGGCCTGGCAGACCGCTTCCTGGTGGGGGCGAAAACCGGAATGTCCGAAAGTCCCTTGCAGCAATTCCGTCAGATCCTTTGAGCGTGGTGGGCGGGGCAGCGGAACTGTTGTCGCGCGGGGCGTGTGTGTTGCCGATTCTGCTCCCGGGGGGGCCAGCGCCGGGTTGGTGCTTGAAGGCCGCGGGCGGGCCCCGGCGAGCGCCTGTTGAACCACTTCACGCACATACGCTTCGATTTCTGCCATGAACGGCGGCAACTGCGCTTCGCCCCGGTGGATGGCATGCAACCGCGCCTCCCACTGGCCGGTCATTGCCGGGCTCTTGACATCTGCGTGGACTGTTTCGATCAGCCGAATCCCTTTGTCGGTTGCTGCCAGCGCTTTGCCGTCACGGACGATGTACTCACGCGCGATCAACGTCTCAATAATCGCCGCCCGTGTCGCGGGAGTTCCGAGGCCACAATCTTTCATTGCCCGCGACAGCTCTTTGTCGTCGAGTGATTTGCCCGCCGTCTCCATTGCCGTCAGCAGCGACGCATCGTTGAATCGCTTGGGGGGACGCGTCTCTTTTTCCTGTAGGCTGACGTCCGTGACGGGCTGTTCTGCATGGATCGTGAGTCCGGGAGGCAAAGGCTCGGCATCTGTTTCGCCCGGCTTCTTGCGACTGGCCAATTCCAGAACTTTCCAGCCGGGTTGAACGACTGCCGTTCCGACGGTGTGGAAGCGATCAATCACACTCACCCCTTCAGAGTTCATCGATTGTGATTCGACGGGATCGCGTGCGGACGGTGTGGTCACCGCCGTAATGATCGTCGTGATCGCGGACAGGTGATCATCGTGCCAGGCCATCAAGAGTCGCCGGCAGACGAGATCATACAGGCGACGTTCATCGGGGCTCAGAGAGAGTCGGGCAGGGTCGGCGGTTGTGGGGATGATCGCGTGGTGATCAGTGACGTTGCCGTCATCCACAAATCGACGGCTCAGCGGACGACTCCCCGTCCCGTTGGCCAGCAGTTCTTCGTAAGGGCCACGGATCATTTCGACGATGTCGGGTAACGTCTTAGCGACTTCGGCCGACAGATGCCGACTGTCGGTGCGTGGATAGCTGATCAGCTTTCGTGATTCGTACAGTTCCTGGGCAATTTCAAGGGTGCGTTGAGCGCTCCAGCCAAACAGGCGGTTGGCGTGGCGTTGCAGGTCCGTGAGATCATACAGCAACGGGGCCGGCATTCTTCGCTGTTCCTGCGAGATCGACTCGATCGCTCCCGTTCCGGCTTGCTCGACGCGAGCGACAATGGCTTGGGCTTCCTGACCATCAGGGGGCAGTCGTTTTGACTCGGCTGTTGGTTCGACACCCGGGCGAAACCAGGTTCCCTGATAAGGACGTGTGCCGAACGTCGCTACGACTTCAAAGTACTTTTGCGGCACAAACGTACGGATTTCCTGTTCGCGTGCGACGAGCATTGCCAGTGTCGGGGTCTGAACGCGGCCTACGGATAAGGTGTCGCCGTGGGCGATCGTGTAAGCTCGCGACAGATTCATGCCGACCAGCCAGTCGGCTTGTGCTCGGCCCCGCGCCGCTGCTGCCAGTGAGTCGTAGTGCGCACTGTCTTTCATCTGCCCGAGCCCCGCCTGGATCGCGTTGGGGGTCAGTGATGAAATCCACAGTCGCCGGACGGGTTTGCGGCACCCCGCGGCTTCATAGATGAAGCGGAAAATCAATTCTCCTTCCCGTCCCGCGTCAGTCGCGCAGACAACATACTCGACCTGCCGGTCGGTGATCAGTTTTTTGACAACCTGGTACTGATCCGCCGTCGACTCCAGAACTGTCACCGGCCAACGCTCGGGTAACATCGGCAACAGGTCGGCTCGCCACGCCTTCCAGGCCAGATTGATTTGATGCGGTTGTGCCAACCCCACCAGATGACCAATGGCCCAGGTGACCACGTAGCCATTGCCGTGCAGCCAGCCTTGTGCCTTGGTTCGGGCGCCAACCACATCGGCGATATCCCGGGCGACTGAGGGCTTTTCTGCCACAACGACGACGGTCACGATGGTGTTCCAGCCGGAGTCACAAAAATCAATTCGGTTGAAGATGCGATCAGCCCCGCGATCCTGTGGGCGATGGCCATTCCGCCATGGACGAAGTCTCGGACAGCGCCGGACGGTGCATCCGCAGTTTGTCGTTAAGATACCGCGAAAAGGGTCGTGAGCAGAGTCATCAGACTGGAATCTGCGGCAAGCATTGGCGATTCGCTGATAACTTTGGGATCGGCAGGATTCGTGTCGAACGAATTGGCTTTGCCTGGCCGCAGACGGCACGAACGACGTTAGAGATTTTTGTTGACACGTTTGCTGATGGTACGCGGGCACAAGGTCAGTGAACGTGCCTCCTGCGCATGTCGCGGACGGGCGGTGCCGTGAATTGTCGAAGCATTGCGATCGATTCGACCGCTAACTGGCGGAGCACAGGGCCCTCCGCGGAAATTCGAACCCAATCGCCGGCAGAATTCTCCGTTCTCAGCGAAGCCGTGAACGTGGCTTCGCCCTCCAATTCTGTAATCGGAGTGCCAGGTGCTGTGCCTACCTGATTTGCTGCAAGTCACGGTGCGGCAATCGATTGAGTCGACGCCAATACGATGGACGCTCTCTCGGATCATTCCACGTGCTGGAATGAACGAGCGGTCATAGGGGAATTGCCGATAGCGGGACCAAGTGTCCAGTTCGATTTGCAGCGGGACTCACGGCACCATGAACATGCAGTGGCCCAGGAACTCATCGGAACATACAAAAACCCAGGAAATCTGCGATTTCCTGGGTTTCAAAGGTTGCCGGCGGATGGTCGCTACTGGACTCGAACCAGTGACCTCCACGATGTCAACGTGGCGCTCTAACCAACTGAGCTAAGCGACCGCAAAGCGAATCCTAAAGTTAAGGCCGCTCACGACAAGAGTCAAGTTTCCCGGGGCGCCGGAAATCGAATTCGTTCAATTTCCTGGCGTTGATTCCATGTGAAATTGAAATGCCGCAGTATTCCCAACTGTCAGGAATCTCTGATGCATCTCTTGGCTGACGAAAAAAAGCCCCGCCCGAAACATCAGGCGGGGCTTAAGTTGCTATAGAATTTCCGATCTGCAACGGCGAATCGAATCGCTGGCGTCCAGTCTCTCGCTGATCGGTGACCTAGTTCGTCATTTGGCGACTGGCACGAGCACGCCAACCGAAGATCCCAGCGGTCACGCAACCGAGGCTCCACAGCGCCAAGCCAGCCGGTTCCGGTACCGGAGGGGGCGGGTTGTGGCGATCGATCTGAAAGTACATTTGTTTGATTTCTGTGATGGTCGCTACCGAATTCGGATTGCCTGCTGTGCCGACCGCCAAAACATTGGCATCTTTGTGGATGTCCAGGGTCGAGGTATAGGTCATCTGGGTCGTGTCGAACGGATTCGCAGCAGTCGCCTGAAGGGCATACGTGTCGTACGTCGGCGGCGCTTGAATCAGCGTTTCGTCGAGTAATGTGTGCCCCAGGCCACTCAAAGAACCAGTGATCGTCAAACTGGCGGCGTAGATGACGAAGTCTGGGTCATTGACCGTGATATCGTAGTTGATCGTCATGTCCACCTGAGCCCGGCCAATTCCGGATGTACTGGCAGACAAATTGAAACCGGAAAAAATCAGTTCATAGACTGACCCGGTGATCACGCCGGTAACATTGATATCACTTGCAACCGGGACACTGACTGAGCCCGAACCCGTGGCGCTACTTGAGGTGGCTAAGACGAAATTCTTGAACGTCTTGTCCCCCAAGGTGATTGAGTTGCCTCCCGCGTTAATGTCCGCCAACGTCCCGAAATTGATCGTTGTTGCATACAACGGCTCCGACATC
>JAFEBR010000577.1 GCA_018242565.1 Planctomycetota bacterium
GACGTTGATGTTACCGTTCCAACCGATGAACGCCCCGCCGTAGGTATTGTACCCCGACGTCGAATTCCCCACGAAGGTGCTGTTCCAGATCGACATCGAACCGCTCAGGGAGTAAACGCCGCCTCCCATGGAGTGTTTACCCGCGGTTGAGTTCCCCGTAATGGTGCTGTTGGAAACCTCAAGAGCCCCCGTGTTCAATGCGACGGCACCGCCGTTTGAATAGTCTCCCGCCGTCGAATTCCCGGTGATGGTGCAGTTCGTAATCTTGATTTTGCCGGCACTGGAAAAGACCGCCCCGCCATACGAGCGGTTTGCCGTCGTCGCGTTCCCAGAAATGACGCTGTCCTGCAGGGTCAGTGTGCCGGTCGCCGAATACAGAATGCCGGCACCATGGTTAAAACTCGAGGTCGTCTTGCCGCCACTGATCGTGACGCCCACGAAATCTACATTTCCCGAGGTGTTGGAAATTGAAAAGACCCGGAACAGTCCGCCAGCATCAATCACCGTATTCGCGGCCCCATTGCCAACGATGCGGACCGAGGACGTGATGGCCAGCGAACTGCCGCTCAATTGAATTTTCCCGGTTAAGCCCGGGGCAAACTGAATAATGTCCTGCCCGGTCGCTTCACCAGCGACAGAACCATCGACACTCAGATTTGTATTCGCGGCCTTGATCGCTTCGCGAAGCGTGACTTTGCCATCAACCAGCGAGTTGTCCGCCAGGCTGGTGACGGTGATCGTCGACAGCAGGGTCCGGGTCTCCAGGACTTCCGCGGCCACTGCCGAGACGGTCGTCGATTTCAGTTGACGCCCGCGAGTGAAGCGTCGGCCACGCTGCGTGTTGCGGGCAAACAGATGGCGACACCAGGACTTCCAGAAATAGCGACTGAGCATCTCAACTTTCCTTCGAACCAGATACGCTCCGACCGAGGGTGGAGGATCCGATGGTGCTGTGCCGAGTCAGATTCGGCTGATACGGGTTCAACTTGGTACGGCGGCGATCCCATCCTGGGGCGTCCAAATTGCCGTTTTGAATGTTACCAAGGCTGTCTCAAAAGTGATACGCATACGGGCAAAAAGCTGAAAAAATCGAGGGATTTCGGGTTGTTCCCGAGTCGGAAAGAGTGTTGCAGTGATGGGATAATTCATGCCGCTGAGCCAAGGCGGGGACCCTGAACCAGATTCGCATTCGGTACGCTCAATTCGCCAGAAGTGTTGGCGCATCCTGAGGTTGGTAAAGTGAACGAATCATCAGTGGATTTCAGGGAATTCTCAGTATCGAAAATCAACACATCATTGGCAGAATGCCTTCCATTGCTCGGGCTCCTGAAAAGCACGGCCCTCGGCGTGAAATCTCCTTTTTCTCGAAGAGTCGTCATGTCTGGGCACCACTTTGTCCGTGGGGCGCGCCGAAGTGCTGAGTTTTCAGAATGAAAGGGGGACACTTTGCCAGAGCCAAGGACGCCCTTACGTTCCGTGGGATTGATCCTGAGTAAATGTACGTGCGTGCGGCGTGGATACCAACGGTTTTTTGAAAAAGGGATCCATAGGCCACTTGGCCGGTGAGCAGTCTCCACGTGCGCAGCACCGATCCGCTCTGGAAAAACGCGGTCCGGCTGAGCCATCTGGCTACGGTCGGCTGTCGACATCGGTCGTTGTCGGGCCTGTAAATTCCGTTGTGCCGGGTGGGGCAACGGTTTTTCAAGGAATTCAGCCGCGCGTTTACAGTGACCCATCGTGGTCAGCAGTACTGGGTCGGCGGCCATTGCCCGAAACGTGCCATAACCCATGTAACTCCTGATGAACGACGACTTAATGTGCATTTCCGTTCGGAAGTGACTCTTGCGCCGATGGCGAGAAAGCAGTCGCAGTGCGAGACGCTACGAATCTGGTGTCAAAACCTGCGAATTCCGATCGCTGGACCGGACTTCAGCAGTTACAATCGAGCTGATCCGCTGCGCGATCAAAACAGAGGTTTGAGGGTGTTGAAGACTCGCGGGAAATTTCGTTTCCTTTACTCGGAAGGCCGGATGGCGCCGCCTCATGAATGGCCCTCCCCATCATGTTTTGGCGTCCTGACCCCTAACAGGCCTGCAATCCCCAGGCGGAGAAGCATGTGACGAGAGCCGGCCAGTCAGGTTCGAAAAGTCGTCGAGATCGACCTGCCGCCACGCCAACGTGGCAGACAGGGAACGATCTGGAATCCCGAGTCGCCAGGTTGCGAGTGCGATTTAGCCATTGGTTGCAGGCCCGCCAGCGAGATGTCCGCAGTTGGACCTTGAGCCTGATTTTGCACGGAATCATCCTGCTATTTGTCGGACTGACCGTCTGGCTCCCGGCTGGGCGTGGATCCGTCCCCCTGGATCTTGTGATCACCGATTTGCTGGATGGGGACCTGCAGGAAGTTGGCTCGGACAACGGGTTTCTCGATGGCCTGGGACCTGTGGGCGACGCGGCTGAGGTCCCCGAAGGGGAGCCGATTGTTCGGTGGGACACCGGGCGGGCGGTCGAAATTGGCGGCGCTCCCGCGTCTGAACTCGCGAATGGATTGTTTCCGCGAGTTTCCGCCGCGGTCACGGCGGCGACCGAGGTCGTGGAAGACGACGAGGTGGAAGTCCCTGTCAAACCCAATGGTAAGGGGTCCGCGAAGTTACCCAGTGTCGGCTCGTCGGGTGGTACGAAGGGCAAAGGAAAAGCACTGGGAGCCAACGTCGCGGGCTTGCTGGATGGGCGCGGTGACGAAGCTCGTGCCGCCCTTGTAAAAAAGGGGGGAGGGACGAAGGAGACCGAGCGGGCTGTCGACATGGGGCTGGCCTGGTTGGCACGCCAGCAGCGTTCCGACGGGAGTTGGAGTTTTCAGCACGGGCCCGACAATCCCGGCACATTCGAGTCTTCAACTGGAGCGACCGGACTGGCCCTGATGGC
>JAFEBR010000578.1 GCA_018242565.1 Planctomycetota bacterium
CACAGCCTTTTTCGCCTGTCCGCGTGGGGCCTGTTGTTTTCCCGTCGACTTCTTTGCCATTCCTCTGATTCCTGAAATCCCGTCGGTAGTAAAGAGACCATTGTAGACCCCCCGGGCTCGACCTTGCCAGTTCAGGCGCTGACTGGGGTTCGGGGATTTACGATTCCCTCGATAAAACAGGGCTCTCCTGACAGAATCGGAATCTCCCCGAAGTTGGCGCAGGACGATTTCGTCCACTTTATTCCGCGGCTGACAGTCCCGCCAAATTCAAGTTGAATTACGGTTTATTCCGGTTACCATGGAAAAGATGGTAGTAAGAGGACCAGGCACTGAACTGTTCCAATGGGCCTCCGTGGTCGTCGTGGTCACGTTGAGTATGGGGCTCCGTGCGAGTTCGGCCGCGGCGGCGTGCGGTGGCTACGTCCGTGTGCAGGGTACGCTATCACACACGTCTTTCACGTCAGACCAGCCGTCGAGCGATCGGGATCGGCCCGCGGAGTCTTCCCCATCGACAGTCCCTGATGGTAAGCATCTCCCCTGCCAGGGTCGTGCCTGTTCGAATCACGAGCAGACACCAGAACGGCCCAGTCTGCCGGTTTCAGGCGATTTCTTCGAATTAGCCTGTCTGAACTCAGTGAGTGATTCGCTGGTCGGCACCGTCACGGACCGGCACCCGCTTCCTGCAACACGTCTGTTAATCAGCCGCGCAAACGGGAATGTGTTTCGTCCTCCTCGTTGAGTCGAGCGCAACATAGCGGTCAACCTCGTTGAGTTCACAGAGCCGATGCGACTGTCCAACATGGTGATCAGTTCTGTCATTCACGGTGGAGACCCGTACCCGGTTCGTGTGGCGACGATTTGAACTTGTTCCATTCGTCGCGACGGTGTACACCAACACAGTTCGACACAATTCCTGTCGGATCCCCGTCTGGCGACATTCCCCAAGACTCTGAAACTTTGGTCCTCTCCGGTCGTCGGCAGGTCGTGTTCATTGGGTTGACATAAACCGTCAGTCACTCGTGTTGATTGACCTGACGGACTCTTGTTCAAAATGGCCAGTCCAGCCAACGTTTGATCTCCGTTTGTGTGCTTTTTTCGAGAGACGCATAATGAAACGAATTCGCTCCGGCTTCACATTAATTGAATTATTGGTGGTGATCGCGATCATCGCCGTGCTGGTGTCTCTGCTGTTGCCGGCCGTGCAGCAGGCCCGTGAAGCGGCCCGTCGCAGCCAGTGCAAAAACAACCTCAAACAGATCGGTTTGGCCCTGGCGAATTACGAAGCGACCGCCACGGTCTATCCGTTCGGCAAAGGGGCCAACTATGGGTTTCTGGGTGCCCCGGTGTATCCCCGGTGGTCGGTGCATGCCTTGCTGCTGCCGAATCTCGAACAGGGGAATCTGTACAATCTGCTGAACTTCAACTTTCCGCCGGACACCCCGGGGATGGCCGGAGCGGTGAAAACCTTCATGCCGGCCTACCAAAGCCCCGGCAATGTCAACACGGTGGGATCGCAAATGCTGGTGCCCGTGTTTTTGTGTCCTTCTGACGTCAGCCCCAGCGCCGCCTGGCAGGGTGAAAACAACTATGTCGGGAACCAGGACACCTGGCTCTGTGATCGCAACATGAACCCGCCCTTGAGTACCGACATCAATCCGGGTGAACTCAGCCAGGGAATTTTCTTTTACTTGAGCCGGGTCCGCGCCAAAGATGTGACAGACGGTTTGAGTAACACCGCCTTTTTCAGCGAAAAAATGCGTGGGAACGGCACTCCCGATCCTGCGACCGATTTGTTCGTGATGCCCAACCAGACCTCGCTGGCGGCCACCTATTCCACCTGCATGGCCACCAACCCGGCTACGGCCCTGCCGTTGACCAGTGTCTGGGGCGCCAGTTGGGTCATGGGGGAAAACTGCTGCACGCTTTATAACCACGTTGCCACCCCCAACACTGTGTCGTGCGCTGGCATTCCCTTCCCGGGAACGATGACCAATATGGCGATGCAGGTCAGTGCCTCGAGTCGACATACGGGGGGCGTCAACGTCCTGCTGGGTGACGGCTCCGTTCGCAACGTCAGCTCCAACGTGGATTTGAATGTCTGGCGTGCTCTCGGAACCCGCAATGGCGGGGAAGTGATTGGTGAGTATTAGACGAACAGCACTGCAGTCGGCTCGGTTCGTGAAACACAACTTCCGAGTCGGCTGGTGCATTTGTTTTCTGGCACACCGCCTGTTGCTCGTCTGCCGACAGGCACAGCACACGCGGCCATCTCCCGCTTGATTTTGGCCCATTTCGATAGAACCCCACTCATGATCCCGTACCAAAGGTCATCGAATTTGGCGATTGCGACATTGCTCGTCGCCTTGGCCTGCTGTACGGGATGCTCTCGTGACTCGCGCCCGGCGGCTGATCGTTTCGTGCCCGAGGCCGATGCCGCACGAGCCGCGCTCGATGCCGTATTGTCTGAGTGGCGGGCGGGTCACCCCGCGCAGCCGATTGATCGGAAACCCCATTCGGTCTGTGTCGTTGACAAACAACGAAAGCCGCGCCAGACGCTCGAGGATTATGAGATCCTGGGCGAAACCTCGGGGGAAGCCGGCCGCACCTTTGTGGTTCAAGTGAAGCTCCAGAACCCTGCGGCAGAAGAGAAACTCCGCTACATCGTGATCGGAATTAACCCCTTATGGGTGTTTCGCCAGGAAGACTACGAAACACTGGCGCAATGGACCTGTGGCCGAATCGCGGAAGATCCGTCGGCCGAGAACCCGCCGAATTCCAGTACGGAAATCCGTGGCGATTCCGAATCTGCGACTTCCCAGCCCGATCCTGAACCGAAACCAGAAGCGGTCGACCTGCCGAGTTCCGAACAGACCGAAGATTTGCCTCAAACAGCAGGTGGGGGGCACGATTGATGTCAGACAATTCGCCGGGCCAATCTGCAGAAAGGATCGCTCCCCAACATCCTTTGGCCACGAATTCGCGGCCTTCGGGCCGCCTGCCCCAGATCGTTCGCGCGCTGCAGGTGCGACTGCGGTTTATTGTGGTTCTCGCTGTTGTGTTTCTGACGATCGGGTTCTGGGGACACTTGAGCAATCTGTCAGAAACTCTCTGGCATCGCCTAAGAGGGCATTCCGGCAAATCGCACGCAGTCTCCATCGACACCGAGTTCTTCTGCCCGATGTGTCCGGGGGTCGTTTCCGATTTTCCGGCGATCTGCCCGGTGTGCAATATGGACCTCATCCGCCGGAAAAAGGGCGAAGCCCTGATTCTGCCGGAAGGAGTCGTGGCCCGCATGCAACTCTCTCCTTACCGCATCCAACTGGCGGGCATCGCCACGTCGGTCGTCGAGCGGCGTCCATTGCAGCGCGAATTTCGTTTCGCGGGCCGACTTGTTTCGGTCCCGAGTTCGAGAGTGCAGGAACCCGATCCACAAGCCAATTCGGATCAACGGACGCCGGACCCGCCGCTGGCCTTGGAATGCCGCGCCTCGGCGAGTGATCTGCGCTGGCTGACACCGGGTCGAGCCGCCGAGATCAATTTCGACGACTTGGGCGACTTCTCGCCGCTGACGGCCCGTGTCGAACCGGTTGCCGACAGCGTACCTGATCAAGCTCACGCCACAAGATCGCCTGTTGTGCGGTTTCGATTGCAGGACCCGCCCGAACGGTTACAGGTCGGAATGTATGGCGTCGCAAGGGTGACAATTCCCTGGGAAGAAATCGAACCCTGGGCCGCGACTCCCGCAGCAAACTCAGCCACCGCACAGCCGCCTGGCGTCGTAGCCGTGCCTGAATCGGCAATTGTTGATACGGGTGAACGCCGAGTCGTCTTTGTCGAAATGATGCCGGGCATGTTTGATGGCGTCGAAGTGACCCTCGGCGGCCGTTGTGGAGAGTTCTATCCGGTACTCAAGGGACTCGCAGCAGGGCAGAAAGTGGCCACGGTGGGGGCTTTTCTGATCGACGCCGAAGCCCGTCTGAGCCCCGAAATGGCCGCCGCGTATTTTGGCGCCGCGCGCACCGCCGATCCCGCAGCCGGAAAAGCCACCCAGAAATGGCAGGTGGCCCGGCAGAAAAAGAATGGCAATTCGGCCAACCAGTTTTCGGCGAGCGATCTCGAACTGATCCGGCAACAGAAGATTTGTCCGGTAACCGACGCCGATCTCGATTCCATGGGGGGCCCGGTCCTCGTCGAGATCTCTGGCCAGCGAGTGTTTGTCTGCTGTAAAGGCTGTGAACCGCCGCTGAAAGCGAATCCACAGAAATACCTGGCAAAGATCAAGAAGTGATCGATCGCGTCATCGAAATCTCGATCCGAAACCGCGGCCTGGTGATTCTCTCCGCCTGTGCGCTGGCCCTGTGGGGCGTCTACGCCCTGCTGCAGACTCCGATCGACGCGGTCCCCGATCTCTCGGAAAACCAGTCGATTGTGTTCACCGAATGGCCGGGACACAGTCCGCGTGAGATCGAAGATCAGATCACGTATCCCCTGTCGCGTGCCTTGCAAAGCCTGGCGGGCGTGCGCGCCGTACGAGGATCGAGTGATTTTAACTATTCGATGATCTACCTGATTTTTGAAGATCAGGTAGAAATCGCCACCGCCCGGCAACGCATCCAGGAACGACTGGGAGGCTTGACCGAATCGCTGCCCGCAGGCGCGGTACCACGTCTGGCTCCCGATGCGATCCCGACCGGCCAGATCTTCTGGTACACCGTCGAAGGTGCCGGTTACGACCTGGTTCGACTGCGAAACGTACAGGACTGGTTTATCAAGCATCAGTTAGAGGCGGTGCCTGGCGTAGCCGAAGTCGCCAGCGTCGGCGGACAGGTGGGCGAATATCATGTCCAACTCGATCCCTTCAAGCTCAGCGACCAGCGTGTCGAGCCGTCCGCGGTCCTGCGCGAACTGGCCCGGTCAAACGCTACCGTCGGTGGCAATGTGATTCATAAGGCCAACGCCGAGTTCATCGTCCGGGGAGTCGGCTGGCTGGGCGGCGGGTCGGGTTCGGACACCGCCGATCCCCAGCGTGTTTTGCGCGACCTCGAACAGGTGCTGATTCCGACGGCAGATGGACACGTTGTCACTCTGAAAGACATCAGTCGCGTCACGCTGGGAACACGTCCCCGGCGCGGGTTGCTCGAAAAAGACGGCAACGAAGTCGTGGGGGGCGTTGTGCTGATGCGGTACGGGCACAACCCTCTGGAAGTCACCCGCCGAATTCAGCGCAAGATTCGGGAACTGCATACTGGCTTGCCCACCGGGGTGCACATCGTCACGAGTTACGAACGCACTCCGCTCATCGAAGGAGCCGTGCGGACCGTCACGGGGACTGTGCTCGAAGCCATGCTGACCGCGACGGTCTGCGTGGTCCTCGTGCTGCTGCATTTTCGGACATCTTTTGTCATCGCCGTGACCCTCCCCCTCGCGGCCCTTTCGTCATTCGTCCTGATGTGGCTGTTGCGCAAGCTGGGCATCACCGACATCCAGACGAATATCATGTCGCTCGCCGGCATCGCGATATCGATCGGCGTGCTCGTCGATTCCTCGATCGTGATCGCCGAGAATGTCATGCATCACCTGCGGGCCAGGTACGGCGATGAGCCGGTCCGGGGAGACACGCGAGCCATCGTGCAAGCCGCCTGTCAAACCGTGGGGCGTCCGATATTTCTATCGGTGATCATCATGCTGGTTTCATTCCTGCCCGTTTTTGCCCTGGGTGGCATCGATGGCAAAATGTACCGGCCGCTGGCGTTCACCAAAACCTTTGCCTTGCTGTCAGTGGCGGTCCTGGCCGTCACGCTCGTTCCGGTCTTATGCACGATTTTCATTAAAGGCAGAATCCGCAAAGAAACCGACAGTTGGATCGTGCGGAGCATTGTGGATGTCTACCGCCCCATCTTGGATTACCTGATCGATCAGCCGGGCCTGTTGTTGTGGGTTCTCTCACTGACTCTCGTGCTGGGCGCGGCCACGATTGGTTCTCGCAGCATCTTGTTGCCGGTACTGGCCGTGGGCCTGCTGGTCTCCGGGTGGACCCTGCGTTCGATCAGAGGGCGAGCCCTGGGCATGACCAGCCTCATTCTCTGTGCACTGCTGGCGGAGAGATGCATGACACCCCTGGCCACCGAAATGCGCATGCCACTCGACGAACAGATGGTCATGGACATGCCCTTGACGGTCCCCCGTGCCTCGATCGTGCAGTCCGGAGACGACCTCAAGGCGCGGGACATGGTTCTCTGCCGATTTCCTGAAATCGAAATGGTGCTGGGCAAAGCGGGACGTGCCGAATCGGCGTTTGACCCGGCCCCTTTGGACATGATTGAAACCATGGTCATGTTCCGCCCGCGCGAATTTTGGCCACGTCGAAAAATCTCGCCGCGAGATGCCCGCCGCCAGACACAGGCGGTTTACACCAGCCTGGTCGACCAGAAATTGATCGAGCCCGCCGAATCATCGGAAGCCGGTGCGGCCGTAATCGAAGCGGCACTCGCGGAAGCCATGCCTCGCTATGACGCCCTGATGCGGGAGTTTGCCTGGCAAAAGAATCAGGAGTTCATCCGCTCCCTGGGGGCCGAATTGACACGCGTGATGGTCGAGCAGGCCACCCGGGAATTCTACCGGGAAGGCCGTTTGTTGCGGAAATTGAGCCCGGGCGAAGCCGCCTTGATCGCGAACAAGATCTCTGGCCATGCGGGGTCACACCTGGGAATGATGCTCGAAGCTCAGGATGTCGCCGAGATCGTTCGACATACGACGACTCACCTGACCGAAATGAATCTGTGGCGCGGTAATTCCGGGGAAGAATCCGGCCCCACAGCGATTGCTCTGTTTCCAGGTGGTGCTGCGACATCCGATACGGATGCACTGGAACGCACCGCCCGCCGTCGCAGAGACGAATTGTGGTCGGCGCATATCCGACAATTGAATGCCGAGCTGCTGGACCGGGCCGCTCCCACGTTCACCCGAGTCGTCGGCGAGGCCCTGCTCGACCGCACCCCGGTCCTGGATCCCAAACTCCTCGAAATTGCCGTCCAAATTGAACGCGCCCGAACGCCGAAGCCGCATGACGCCGGAAATAGTCCGACGGGCGATGTTAAAGCCGCTGCGCAGCCATCCGGCCACCACGATCACAGCAATATGGCCCGTCGGCCAGAGGCGGTCATCGACCCGCATCCGGTGCTCGATCAGATTTATACGGAAAAGTCCAAATCGCTTTTGTCACAACTGCTGTTGTGGCCGTGTGAACCCGAAGACTTGTCCGGACGCAATGGCGGCGAACTCGATACGGCCCTGACGATGCCGGGCTGGCGCAATGTCTGGACCATGCCGATTCAAAACCGAGTCGACATGTTGAGCAGTGGCATCAACGCTGAAATCGGTGTGCGAGTCCTGGGACGGGACCAGGAAGACATCGTCCGCGTCTCAGATCAGATCGCCAGTGTGTTGCGCGATATCCCGGGGATCTCGGGTGTCAGCGTCGAACAGATCCGCGGCAAGGGCTACCTCGAAATCATTCCCGATCGAGAACGAGCGGCCCGTTTGGGAGTCAGCGTTGGCGATTTGAATGAACTAATCGATATCGCCATCGGCGGCACGGTGGCCACGACCACTGTCGAAGGACGAGAACGCCATGCCATTCGAGTCCGATTTCCCCGCGACTGGAGCCGCGACGAAGAATCGATCCGCCGACTTCCAGTGCCCGTCCGAGGCATTGCGCCCTCTCACCCAGTCGTCGACGCGGCACCTGCGGCGACGCCTCAATCTGCCTCGGTGAACGGCTCAATGGGTCATCCGGAAGCCGCATCAGCGATCTTCTGGACAGGAGAGACCGTTCCGCTGGAAGAGGTCGCGACCGTACGAATCGTCGATGGCCCGGCCACCATCAAGAGCCAGAACGGGCAGATTAGGAATCATGTGTTAATCACGGTTCGCGGGCAGAGTCATCTCGAGGTCGTATCAGCCGCCCGTCGCAGAATTGCCGCCGAAATCAAATTGCCAGAAGGCACCTATCTCGAATGGACCGGCCAGTTTGAACACTCGCTGGAAACTGGTCGCACATTGTTGCTGGTTATTCCCCTGGTGATCGCCAGCATTCTTCTGATTCTGTATTTCACGTACCACGACTGGGCCGATGCCGGGTTGATGCTGCTGTCTGTGCCGGGTACGGTCGCCGGCGGACTGCTGTTTCAATGGCTGTTCGGATTCAAATTCTCGGTCGCAGTGGCCGTTGGTTATATCGCCTGTTTCGGGATGGCCGCATCAACCGGGATGATCATGTTGGTATACCTGCGCGAGGCCGTGGAACAGGCCGGGGGTCTGGAACGCCTGACTCTTCCCCAACTGCGTCATGCCGTCATGGATGGCGCCGTGCATCGCCTGCGCCCCAAGCTGCTCACCGAGGGGACCATGATTCTGGGACTGGCCCCCATGCTGTGGGCTACGGGCGTGGGAGCCGAAGTCATTCGACCGATGGCAGCCCCGGTATTGGGTGGCATTTTGATCGCCGACGAAGTAATCGATCTGCTGCTGCCGATTTTGTTTTTTCACATCCGCCGGTGGCGTTGGCAAAAGCTGCAGGCTCGCCAATCGGCCCACTGAGCAGGTCCACTCTCACCAAAAATTCAACGCCACACCATGGCGACTCAACTCCGCCTCAAAAATGCTCAAAGCCAAGGAACGCTTCATGATCTGGCATCGCGATTCACGAACACCCGTCCAACGGTTGCTCGCTCTGGCCCTGTGGATCTGCGTGGGCTGTGGCCCGCAGAACACGGTCGAAAGCTACACGCCGCCAGAACTCAGCGCGCGTGAGGCTCTGGAGCGAGCGCTGACAGCCTGGAAGAACGGGCAGGAGAAACCTGGCATCGTCTCGGGCAGTAATCCCGAAATCCGGGTCGCCGACCAGCGCTGGCAACAAGGCGTGAAACTGAAAGACTTTGAAATCGGCGCGGCCCTCGAAGAGGAAGACGACGTCAAATTTCCCGTCAAACTGACACTGGACAATGCCACAGCCCCCGAAGAAGAGACCTACATCGTCGTGGGCAAGAACCCCCTCTGGGTCTGGACCGCGGCTGAATACGAACGCAACAGCGGGATGTGAATCGCACGAGAATCAAGATGACGTCATCAACACGCCCACTCCGCATGCCATCATCAACCGTGTCCCCATGCCCCCGGTTGCAGGGGAGCGACCGAATCGCCGGTACGGCCTCTCGATCAGAAACGATCGTGGGGCGACACGAGCACGTTTTCCAGACAGACGGCGAGCGGTCGGGCAGCGAATTGCGGACCATGCAGGTAATCCATGATCTGCTCGGCGACACTAGGCTGCACGATGGCTTCGATGCGGACACGGCCGGCAGCCCGCAACGGATCTTCGAAGACCTCGTGCTCGCCTCGACCTCGACAGCCCACGCAGGTGTATCCCTTGGCCCCGAGTTTGACAAACCGGTCCACAATGATCGGTTCCATTTCAGATTCGGTGATGACGGTCACCCGATAAACCGGAACGAGATTCTTCATCAGAGCGCCTTGTGAATTCAGGACGGAAGCTCGCACGGGCCGAATCGCCATTCGGCCGCTGATCACTCAGGCTCCGTGCACGGGAAATGCCATGATGACCAGTTGCGAGATCAGGATATAGATCGGAATTCCGATCGTGACATTATATGAGAAGGTCAGCCCCAGCGACGCGGCCAAAGGGAGCGTCGGGCTGGCTTCGGGAATCGCCAGTCGCTGAATCGCCGGGACCGCGATGTACGATGCAGCACCACACAACACGGCGAACAGGGCGTAGGTCCCGAGTTGCAACGGGGCACCCATCAGCATGCTGAACAGGTGCGCCATGGCAATTCCAAAGGTCGCAAACAGATTCGGCGCGAGGAGACCAAACAAAATGAAGCGCCAGCCAGCCGACTGCAGATCCTTCAGTCGCTTGGAAGCCGTCATCCCCATTTCGAGCAGAAACAGGCACAACATACCCTGAAACAGATTCACAAACAAACTGTCGTCGGCGTCGGTGACTTTATGGCCCTGCAGTCGGCTGACGAAGCCAATCAAAATGCCGCCGAACAACAGAAACAGCCCCGGATTAAAGAAGACTTCCCGCAACAGTTCGGCGTTGAATATCCCGCCGGCTGCTCCTGATCCATGGCCATGGCCGGTCGCTTGTGACTTAACGACAGCCGGTTCCTCGACCGGCGGACGATCATCGAGTTGCGTATGCTCAACGGGGAGTAATGGGGCAGGAGGGATGTATCCCGGTTCATCAGGCATGTTTCCGAGGGCATCCATCCCGTGAGTGCGCAACTTGGCCACCAGGACCAACCCCACCAGGCAGCCGGGAATTTCCATGACCGCCAGCATCACCGGCATATACGCGGCGTATTTGATATTGGCCGCGACGAGAACACCCAGACACGTCACAAACGTGCCGGCGGAATCGGAACCGTAATAGGCCGCCACGGTCGCCGCATCGACCCGGCGCATCCGCGGAATGAACTTGCGGAGCATGCCATAGGCCCCGCTGCCAATCACGAAATTCGTGAAGAACCCCACCATCATGAACAGCAAGGCCTGCTTGAGCACGCCACCCGATAAGTCAGCCAGTTCTTCCCCGCCGTGCCAGCCAATCGAAATCAGCAGGTACATGGTCAACCCCTGATAAATCACATGCGGGAACTCGAACGCAATCTTCAACAACGGGACCGAGAAGCCCATGTAGAAAAACAGCAGCAGGGGCTTAAAGAGGTTATGGCGAAAATTATCCCAGAACTCCGCCAGGGCACTCTGCCGGGTGACCTCAACCCGCACGGCCTGCCCTGATGGATCGGGGAAGACCTGGACATGATCGCCTCGCTGCAACCCCTGAAAATCAACCGCCGCGCCGTTCAACAGCAGGGCCGCGTTTTCGGCAATACGAAAACGGTGGCGGTCCGTATAGTCGGTCGTGAGTTCGATCTTGTCCTGTGAAACCTGCAAAATGATGCCGGCCTGAATCCGATGCACATCAACCGAGATCACGTGATGCTGATCGTCCAGTTCGACGGTCAGGGAATCCCCCGACTGCAGACTTTGAACGCTGGCAGGCGCCCCGTTGAGACGAACTTCCGCCTCGGGCGACAGATCGAACACCTGTTGCCCGTCTCCGTCACTGACCGTCAGCATCGGATTGCCGGTCACAATGGAAATGATCTTCAGTCGTCTTTCCGCAGACGGCGTTGCGGATCCCGTACCTTCATGCGCTCGCACATCGCCAAAAAACACCCCCAGCGACAAAATCACCGCACAAATTCCAAAGGATGCCCAATGAAGGGACGTCCGGTTCGGGGTACGTCGGCAATGCAGCAGATTTCTCATTCGCTTGTTCCTCAAAGGCACCGGTTTTTAAGGTCACCGGCCCCTCAATTCGTGTTTGTCGGTCCGCAGCTTCCAGTGCGTCGTGACCGCCGTTGATCAGGAAATTCTTCGCTTGTGCCTTTTGTTCTCCGCTCGGCCACGAGGCATCAGCCCAATACGGACTCGGGCTTTTTGAACAGAGCAATGTCAGTACCGAACTTGTGGCATTTCGGCGGTAACTTGATTCGCGATGCGTGTGTTTTATGGCTCATTCTGCGAACGGTCTGATAGGTAATCCGCGGTGACCAGACCGCACGATCCTTCTTCCAGCCCGTTCCTTTACTCGTCTGATTTGTCAGGTGTGACAGACAGCATGCGTCAACGACTTCATTCGGAAAAGGGTCAACCACTTTTGCTGCCTGCGGGGAAGGGTCGCGAACCGGGTCTGCGTTTCGGAATGGGCCACCCAATCCTGAAGCCTGCGGGCAACTGGCGGGCAATCAACCGTTTCGGGGCGGGATTGAACGTCAATAACATCCGAGAGTTATCACGACATGCCACGGAGTCAAACACCGACCTCGACAGCACATGCCGACGGACTACTGCCAGCGGAAGTCAGACACCCATGAGAGAGAAGAACTACGAACGGCTATCGACGGGTTGGCTGATCCAGCCAGCGTTTTCGAAGATTGCCGCGCCTGAAAGAAAATCGCCGCACCGCACAAAATACTACCGTGACAAGGTGTACTGGCCTGATTCAACGGGGACCTGCCGGGGAGGGACAGACAGATTCTCAGGCGGTGCATGACCGCGTGGCTGGCGTATTCCCCTTTCCATCGGCGACATCCACTTCGCAAGCAAAGTGAGAAAGATTCCTGACAGCTTCAAGACAGCGCACAGGAGCACAAAACACAAAACCTCTTGCAGAAACGTCACGAAAATTCCGCCTCGCCGGTAATCGAACCAGTTTCCAACTGCACTCCTTCCGGTATATGGGGAATTCCATTTCTAGGCCAGAGCGGTCAGATTACAAGCTGTTAAGAATTGCGACCGTCAAACAGTCCTGGCCGGGCAAACATTAAGAAATGGCCCTACAGCTCTGGGACACGTTCACAGTCCCTTCAGCCAGCAAAGAGTCACTTGCCGCGGTTCCCTGCATCGTGCACCACCTGGAATTTTTCGGGTGTCGTCGTGCCATCTCGCGCCAGCACGAGGTCCAGGCCGGCTTCTCCTGTCAGCTCAAAATACTCAATCCGCAATTTGTGCCAGCCTTTCTGGCAACGTACATGACCACTGGCAAATTGCAATGGATGCGGGCCGTCGTTGTCTGCCACCAGTTCATCATCCAGATACAACCGACTGCCGTCGTCTGACCCAATCGCCAGCGTCCAGACGCCACTCGCGGGAATCTCCAGGTAGCCTTCCAGCACGACCCCGAATTCATCTGACGGCAAGTTGGGAACATCGGCGAGCCGAAAGCCAGTGGCCACCCCCGTTTCGACCGGTTCATGCCGGCGCAGATCGGCACATTTCACAAACCGACCACGATAAAGCTGATATCGCAGCCCAGGTTGCTCCGAAGCCACGTCGCGACTCGGCTTCTCTGGATAGGGGACCAGCTTCATCTGGGCCTGATGTGTTTTCTCGTCGCGTCGAAACCGGATCCCCACCTTGTCGCCGGCATCTCGCCCCACCAGACTGGCCAGGTATTCAAATGGCCCCGCCACCGATCGGCCACCCACACTCAACAATTCGTCTCCCACTTGCAGTCCGGCCAGTGCGGCGGGACTCCCCTCCGCCACCCGTCGAATCGTTGTGGCATCGAGTTGCAACTCGATGCCAACCCAGAAGTTCCCACGCATCTCGGGCAACATGAGTTCCCCCAGATTCTGCAACACGCGATCGACCGGAATCGCAAAATTGATGGCCTGTTCCTGCGGGCTTTTTGCCACCACGACACCCACTTGCTGCCCCTCGGCGTTGATCACCGGACCACCCGAATTACCCGGGTTGCTGGCCGCATCGAATTGCAGGAAACGATCCCGCGAATCGTCGGGAAAATTCGCCATCACCAGGGCGCTCGGCGCGCCCAGGATGACTTTGGGCGAACTGACGATTCCCGCCGAAAACACAATGCCCCGGCCACCCGGATTGCCTCCCACCAGGATCGGTTCCCCGGCCAAGAGGTCATGACTGCGTCCCAGCGGAATGGTCACAAATGGCCGTGGAGCATCCACCTTCAGAATGGCCAGATCCCGTTCCGGCAAGCGCCCCACGGTGCGGAATTCGATGGGTGGCAGATCCTGATACAGAATGATCCCCGGGCGATCCTGGACGACGTGGTCATTCGTCAGGATGTATCCATCCGGATGGAGGACCGAGCCACTGCCTGAACCGATCGAATTGTCTTTCGCGCGGGAGAAGACAGCCACGACCCCGGCCCCCAGGCGCTCAATGATCTCGACATTGCGTGTACGGCGGGGCGAATCGGCCGGGACCTGCGCGCAGGCGCATTCCCGCTCACCCAGAACAGCCACCCAGCACAGAATCATGGCCAGCACGCGCATGGGGCAACTCCGTTTGTTGTGCCAGAAATCTCCGTAAACACCGAACCCCGTGGGAACACGGGGCTCTTCACGAATCAGGACACGCCGGCTGCGTTGAACAAGTTCAACGTGATATGGGCTTGCCCCTGATGGTGGGTTTCGTGCCAGGCGATAATCTGCAGCGCCTTACCGATCGTCAGTCCCCGTTGCTTGAGTGCCTCGGGAATGACTCCCAGGTCCGCCTCGGTCAATTTGAGCAGCGTGGCCCGCAGATGCGATCGCGACTGGGTCAGCACGTCTCGCAACTCGGACAGCGAGGGGATATTGTCATCGGGCGTGCTGCCCCCCTTGAAGCGAGGCACGAGTTCGGGATACGCGGGCGCCGTTCCCAGGAAACGTTCCGTGGCGAACAATTCCTCAGTGACGGCAATGTGCATCATCTGCCACCCAATATGCGCTCGGCCGGGCCCAGGACGCCACCCCAGTGCCTTTTCCGGATGGGGCAATTTTTCAATCGCGGCCAGCGTCGCCAGCGTGCGTTCACGAAACATCTCCAACAGCGACAACGTCACTTCCACCTGGGGAATTCCCATTCAATTATTCCTTCAAAGGGGGTTCTCGGAATCCATCCAGCCAAACTCGGCAGGGCCAGACGATCCGCTTTGTTTGAATCACACAAACTGTCATCAGTGGCAATCATCAGCAGTCGACACACCGCCGTCAACACTGACACATTCCAGTGAACACGGCCCAAGAACACTCGTTCGCTTCGGACTCGTTTCATTGCCATGCGCCTGGCCGGAATCGCACCCGACTCACGGTCGCCGAACACGGCACCATCAAGCCGGCCGAAGTCACCATCGTCAATAACTTCACCCGGACGTCATCAAACAACTTGAACGAATCACCCGGTGCCTGTGCTCGAATTCGCCAAGCGGTATGATGCCCCAGGGCTTCAACAACTCGCACCAGCCTGGAAACGACTATGCCCGTCCATGATCGCCGCAGTTTCGAGAACCTGTATTCTGGACAACCTCGTTGGGAGATCGGCAGGCCGCAACAGGCGCTTCTCAACGTGGCCGACCAGATCACGGGCTCGGTGCTCGACGCGGGATGCGGCAGCGGAGAGAACGCGCTGTTTTTCGCCAGCCGGGGCCAGAAGGTCACCGGGATCGATTTCCTGGCCGAGCCCATCAACCGGGCGAAGCAAAAGGCCGCCGAACGCGGCTTGGTGGTGACGTTTCAGGTGCTGGACGCCCTGGCTCTCGCCGAGCTGCACGAAGTCTTCGATTCGGCCATCGACAGCGGATTGTTCCATGTCTTTTCGGACGCAGACCGACGACGCTACGTCGAAGCCTTGGCCGCCGTCTTGAAGCCCGGAGGCCGGTTGTTTCTCTTGTGCTTTTCGGATGCCGAACCGGGCGTTCAGGGACCGCGGCGAGTTTCACGGCGGGAAATCGAGGAGACCTTTGCCGTCGGTTGGGTGATCGAGTCCCTGGAACCGTCGCGCTATGAAGTCCGGCCAGACCCGCACGACGGCAGCTTCCAACAAAGTGGGCCGCTGGCCTGGTTTGTGATCGCCAGGCGCGCCGGGTGATGAGTGGCCCTGCTTGACGGACAAACGGTCGATCTCTCGTGGCTGCGCCTGAGCGTTTTCGTAAGCGCGACACAGTTTCATGTCGAAATCAGAGCTGTCCCTACCCTGGCTCAGATGGCGGTTTGCGCCGCCCACACCGGGCTGAAACTGTCCAGCCTCTCAAATCTCTCCCGCAACAGGTACATGCCCTCCTCGGCGATGAGTTTGTCCGCCATCTTGCCCCGAAAATCCCTGGCCAGTTCTTGTATCCGCCCTGTCAGACCTCGACATAAAAGGTAACTGCGGCAGGAGTCCCTTTCCTGCTTGCGCTCGCCGAGAGTAAGCGCCATGACGCACATGTACGCGGCGACGACTGGCATTCTCGCCCTGAATTTTTGGTATCCGCCATGGGGCAGCGTTTCATCGACGGCCACATCCGGCTGGAAGGCGACGATCAAATCCCCCCACGGGCCTTGGCCCGAAAGAGAAACATCGACGAGCAGAAGCTGTGCAGTGGCCGGGGCGGGGGCGGGGGGGCCGGCTTTTTGCTCAACGGCGACATCCCGATTGCTGTCTGGAAAGACAACCCTATAGTCCGACTTGGGCTCGACGCAGATGCTGACGCACTTCTTCAGCCAAACCTCACAGAGTTCGACATCTTCGGCCAACCGATGCAGGGCTGAACTATGGTCAAGCCGGACGAAGTCGACGATGACGACCCGTTGCAGACCGGGATCGAGCCCGCGATGAAATTCGTGAAGACGCTGCCAGGGAAGGGAAACGCCCCGGAATGGCCGGCGCATCGCACTCTTGACCTCCATCGTTACACCGTGTAGTGTAATGATGTTGCCAAGGGACCAGACATGCAGACAAGACCCACTAAGCGAACCGTAACAAGTTGTTGCACAAAGCCCGAATTGAAGGATCGCCCATTGCTTTCCCCCATTCAAGCAGGAGGGCTTGCGGCGGTCTTCAAAGTGCTGGCCAACGACACTCGCCTGCGGCTCTTGCACGCCTTGGTTCGGGCTGACGAACTTTGCGTTACGGACCTTGCCGCATCAGTCGGAATGAAACCCCAGGCCGTCTCGAACCAGCTTCAACGCCTGTCCGATCTCGGCATCCTGGCGTCACGTCGAGAAGGCATCAATATTCACTACCGACTGGTGGACCTCTGTGTGCGGTCATTGCTGGATCAGGGCCTCTGCCTCATGGAAGAAGTCACCGATCGCAGCCAGCGCTGGTCGCGGAGGGGCTGCTCATGATGCAGCACGAAGCCAGGAAACTGGCAGCGGAATTGTTCGGGACTTACGCACTGGTCTTCGCCGGAACAGGAGCCATCGTTATCGATGCCGTGAGCGGCGGCGCGGTGTCGCACGTCGGAGTCGCCCTGACGTTCGGGCTGATCGTGCTGGCGATGATTTACGCCCTTGGCGACGTTTCGGGCTGTCACTTGAATCCTGCCGTCACTCTCGGTTTTTTTGTGGCTCGACGTTTCGAGGGGCGCATGGTCGGACCCTATATCGTCAGCCAGTGTCTCGGTGCGATTCTCGCCAGCCTGACGCTTCGGTTCATGTTTCCGACAAACAACACGCTCGGTGCAACGCTGCCTGCCGGTGATGCCCTCCAGTCGTTCGTGCTGGAATTCATTCTGACCCTCATCCTGATGTTCGTGATACTCAGTGTCTCGACCGGCTCGAAGGAAAAGGGCATTCTCGCCGGTGTCGCCGTGGGATCGGTAATCGCCCTGGAAGCCCTGTTCGCCGGGCCGATCAGCGGAGCCTCCATGAATCCCGCACGATCTTTGGCCCCCGCCCTGGTCTCGCTGCGATTCGACAGCCTGTGGATCTACCTCGTCGCTCCTGTCCTCGGAGCCTTGGTCAGCGTCTTGACCTGCCGCTGCGTTCAAGAGCCTGGGTGCTGCTGTCAGAAGCCAACGTGAAGGAGCCGCTTCGTCTGATGATCGACGGCGGTGGTGCGTTTCGCAACTCGGCTGGCAGCGGATTGTCAGTCTGGGTGGCACACCACGTGGCTCACCGATTGCGCACCACCAAACTTGCCGGAATCATCACCAAGGGAACGAAACTGTTCAGATCAACCACTGTTCCACGGGAAATCGAGTACGACAACGGTGTGGTTTCGCCAGACCCGGTGGCGGCCTCCGCAGTAACGCAACCTGGCCTGACGCTGTCTCTCGGAACGAAACACACGACATGTCTCGTCCAAGACGTCTGTGGTGTTCGATCGGACGTGCTTTCGGACTGTTCAACACTGGGTTGCTGTCAGCAGCCAAAATCGCCCCTGAGGAAGGATCATGAGCTCCAGGAAAATCGTACTGTTCGTCTGCGTCGAAAACTCAAACCGTAGCCAGATGGCCGAAGCATTCGCCCGGATCCACGGGGCCGGAAAGGTCGAGGCCCACAGTGCGGGTTCCCGACCCTCGGGACGAGTGAACCTCAAGGCCATCGAGGCCATGAAAGCAGTCGGCTACGATTTGACAACGCACACGTCGAAAGGACTGGCCGCGTTCAACGGAAAGGAAGTCGAGGTCGCCGTCACGATGGGCTGTGGCGACGAATGCCCCCTTGTCCACGCCCATCAGAGAGTCGATTGGCAGATTCCCGACCCCAGGGATATGACTCCGGATGAGTTTCGTGGCGTTCGTGACTTGATCGAGAGGAAGGTCAAGCAATTGATCGACTCGCTGTAGAACCAACCAGTTGCATTTAGAAAACGGAACGGCGAGGTTTCGAGGAACCGTTCCCTGGAACGCCTTCAAGAAAACGAACCCGATGCTGATGACGATGACGGGGTAAAGCAGCGCCCAGATCAGACCGATGGTCGCCGGTGCGGGCGTCCAGAAGGGCTTCGCCAGGTTGTCGTACCATTTGTTCCAGGTCATTTCTGAGCTTCATTCCAGAACAAGTCGCCATCCCCGGGCGGAACCGTGAAAGTCATAGCAGTTTTTCTGGAGGATGCCGCCGTGTGCGGCGTCGTGAAGTCTACCGTCACGGGCTTGTTGTCGAGCGGATTGTAGACGGCGTGTCCTCGCTCGAACTCACGCTGGATGCTCCCGTCGTTTTTCCGACCACCTTTGGCCTTGGGCCGACCGAGGCTTCGATCCCAAAACTCGTACCAGTCATGCAGGTGATCGGGAGTCGGGAGCGGATTCGGATCGGAGAACAGGCAGTATCCATCGGAGATCGTCAGGGAAAGTGTCGTCGTGGCACGCATCAGGTGCAGGTCTTTGCGAGATTTGTGAAACCATGTCTCGATACAGTTGATTCGAGGCTCTTTGAGATTGCTTTCCGCCCATTCCAGCGTCTCGGCGATCTGTTTCCAGTCCTCGACAGTTTTCGACTTGTAGCATTCCATGAAATACCCGTTGACGAATGCCGCCGTTCTTGGGGTCTTGCGGTCGTTGGCATTGACCAAGATGAGGGCGTTCTCGCCGATCTCCGTTCGGATGGCCTTCACCAATGCCAGTCGGTCCTCGTCGTCATCCCACCAGTCGAGCATCAGCCCATCGAACACTCCGGAATCCATCATGGCCCTCGCTTGCTGCGCAACCTGCGTGCGGTAGGCCGGATTCGAGAATTCCAACAGAAAGTAACCACCTTCTTCCCAGCCGACTACCGGTTTGCCATCCTTCCGCTTCCACCATGCGTGATTCTCAGGCAGATATGATTTATGGGCATCCCGATACCGAAGTTCGGCCAACATGATGAGATTCGGGTTCTTGCCGAGAAGCACCTTCCTGGTGCGCATCGCCGATTCTTGGCTGTTCTTTGTGAAGGTCGTGGACAACCCTTGAAATCCGCCCGCCCAATTCAAGCCGAAGAAGTCTGGAGCATGAAAGACCAGATCGTGACGAGCCAGCGTCGTCCATTTGTCCTCGTCGTTGATGTTGTCCGCTGGGTTCCACGCTTGAAAGACAGAAGGAAAGTTGCGGGGCGCAATTCGTTCAGCGGCGGACTGAGTTGGGGTCGGTTCATCGGCGAGCAGAGCCGCAACGAGCAAGAAAAGATTCGCAAATGAAATCGGTCGGAAGCTCATGGTTACTGCTCTATCGCAAAATCGCGTAACTGGTCTTCGTGGAGGATTCTGGCGACGATCGTGAAACCGGGCGGGCGGCTGTTCCTGCTCTGCCTCTCCATTCTGTAGCGTGGATCACAGGGACTACGGCGAGTGTCACTGGTGGAGATTGAAGACGGCTTCCACGGCATCGGATAATCCATTCTGTAAATCACGAGGTCATGTTTACTGAGGAGGCTTGACCGATGAGTTTTCCTACTGGCTGATGCGGCCGATCTCTCGCAACAACGCCTGGACGATCTCGCAGGCCGTAGTCTCCTCGGCCAGTCGCCGGACCCATTCGACAGCGTGAACGATGGCTCGGTCTTGTGCGGATTTCACTTTTTCCATGATTTCACCGATAAGTGAAAATCGCACAAAAAGTGAAAGTCAGCAATCGAATTTCGTTCTTGTGTGCTGTTTCACCGAGCAGTGAAACAGGCAATCATAGTGAAATTGATGGCGGCGGCGCTCACTGGGGAGCTTTGATGGCCAAACAAAAAACTGACCACCCTCCGGTCTCGGAAGGTGGTCAGTTGGGCCTGCGATGTCGAGTTGCCGATGCACCTTAAATGCACCGCATTCCAGGAAATGCACCCTGTTTCTGGCAATTTCGGGGATTTTTGATTTTACGCAAGTCGTTTATTTTTTACCACTTGCGGAACACGTCATTACCGATCGATTTCACCCATCACGACGTCGAGCGAACCGACGATCGCCGGAATGTCGGCGATCAGGCAGCCCGCACACAGCGGAGCCGTCACCGACAGATTGCAGAACGACGAACTCTTCGCCCGCGCCCGCAACGGATTCACGGCGTCGTTGCCGATCACGTAGAAACCCATCTGCCCGCGGGGGCATTCGGTCTCGAGGTAGGCTTCACCGCGAGGCAGTTTCGTCGCCATCTTGAACGGCAGTCGGCTGACACCCGTGGCCTTGGGATAGCGCTCGAGCGCCTGCCGCACCAGCCGAATCGATTGCGCCACTTCGCGCATCCGGACATAGAACCGGCACCAGTTGTCACCCAGTACCGCTTCGGGGGGCGCATTCGAAAAGGGAGCCACCGGAATATCAAAATCGTAGCCGGCATACATCCGGGTGTAGATCGGTTCTCCGTCCCGCCGCAGGTCGTGGTTCACGCCGCTGCCGCGGAGCACCGGACCTGTACACCCATAATCGATCGCCATTTCGCGCGGCATGATCCCCAGACCAGCCGTCCGTTTGATGAAGATCTGATTTTCGGTCAGCAGGGTGTGATATTCGGGAATCCGTTTTTCGAGCCAGTCCAGGAACAACAGGCAGGCTTCGATCCATGAGAGCTTCCGGTCCATCTTCTCGCCGATCAGCGCCGCCAGTCCCGGAGGAATCGTGATCTGCGCGGGCAGTTCGTGCGTGGTGCCGCCAATCGTGATGTAGCTGTAGGTCAGCCGGGCGCCACACACTTCCTCGAACAGATCGAGAATGATCTCGCGTTCGCGGAAGGCATACAGGAACGGACTGAATGTGCCCAGGTCCAGACCGTAGGCACCCATGCCCACAAGGTGGCTGGCGATACGTCCCATTTCGGCAATGGCGACACGCAACACCATCGCCTTGTCCGGAACTTCCATCTTGATCAGCTTTTCGACCGCCAGCGACCAGCCCAGATTCATATTCATCCCGGCCAGATAGTCCATCCGGTCGGTGTATGGAATCCACTGCTGCGGTGCGAGGTTCTCGCCGATCTTCTCGGCCGACCGGTGCAGGTAACCCAGGTGGGGGGTGACCTCGTGAATCACTTCGCCGTCGGTCTTCAACAGCAGGCGCAACACTCCGTGCGTGCTCGGGTGCTGCGGCCCCATGTTGACGAGCATTTCGTCCGTACGGACGTCAAACTCGATGATCCGCGGATCTTCCAATTGCAAACTCATTTACCGCCCCCGGATGCCGTGATATTCAAGCGGGAATTCATAATCTTTTCGCAGCGCGTGCCCGACCCAGTCTTCGGCACACAGAATTCGATGCAGGTTGGGGTGCCCCGTAAACTGAATCCCCACGAGATCGAACGCTTCGCGCTCATGCCAATCGGCGATCGCCCAGACCCCGGAAACCGACGGGACTTCTGGCAACTTGCCCGCGACGCCCCCCTGCCACCGGGGCAGCTTGACCTTCACGACCAGAGCATGCCGGTGCGTGTAACTGTAGAGGTGGTAGACCACTTCCACATGCGGTTCGTGGCCGAACTTGGCCGCTTTCTTGGGATCAGGCTCGAGGTAATCTACCCCGCACAGATTATTCAACGCGTCGAACGCGAGTGCCGGGTCGGACTTCAAGTACGCAGCGACTTCCACAATCGCGGCCGGTGCCACTTCGACCCACGGATCGATCGCTTCCAGATTCGCTCCGGTGATCTTGTCACCGAACTTGGCCACCAATTTCTGGTGAATGTCTGCTGCTGTCATGCCGTTGCTCACGGTGCTAGGTGATCCGAGAGAAGAAAATCGGAGAGACTGAGGATCGCATCAGGCGACCGGTTCGAGCTGGCGTTCGCCCGTCGCCACAGTTTTGGGTCGGGCCGCCAGATCACGCTGAGCCTTCGCCTGGGTGATGGCGCGGACCCAATCGAGATCGCCCCGCTTCCAGACATAGGCAAACCCGACGAGCAGCACTCCGAAGAAAATCAACAGGTCGTACAGCCCTGTCCAGGCCACTGCATGGGCTGTCGCCTGCGACACGATGTTCGCACTCTCGGCGGTCAATGAGCCCGCCTGCTGATTCAAGAGCTTCTCGCTCAATCCCATGCGGGCTTCGGCGGTCAACCGCGGATCGAGTAACTGCGTCGACTCGCCATAAATCGCGGCCCACGGGAAAAAGAAGGCGACTTCCACGTCGAAGATAATGAACAACAGCGCGACCACGTAAAACCGCAGGTCGAACTGCACATAACTCGAACCAATCGTCGGCTCGCCGCACTCGTAGGCCGCCAGTTTCTGGTTCGTGGGGTTCTTGGGGCGGACAAACAAGCCGATTATCAGCGGCAGCAGGAGAAAACCAACCCCCAGCACCGTAAACAGCAGAAAATGGCCGACTAAGTCTGTCATCGCATGTCCCGTCACTATCGGCCCTCGCGAGAGGACCTGGAAAACTGTCGGTTACTGAAACCGAAATCGCCTCACCGACCTCTTAATCCTCACCTGACTCGGCAGTGTCCCCGGCGTCTGGATGCTCCGATCCGGAACCTGCCGGAGAATTCGCCAGGAGCGACTGCCGACCGGCAAAACCAGCCTCCAGCTCATGCCAATGACTGACTTCCTCTTCTCCCAGCAGCCAGCACAGGTACACGTCGCGACCGTCGATTTTACCCAGAAAATCGACCAGACCGCGGCTGATGTCTTTCAACTCGACGCCGATCGTTTCCAGCTCGTCGATGTATTCTTGCAGTTGTGCAATTTCGCGATCGAGCTCTTCTTCGACCTGGGCCAACTCTTCGCCATACAGGTCCGACCGTCCCCGGCCATGCGTTGATCGCGACTCACGAATCTGGTCGAGGCGCGATTTCCGCTCACTGACTGCCGCGTATTTCGCAACAATGTCAGACACAATCGCACGGACGAGAGGCAACGCCTTGTTCGCCTCTTCGATCGTGAAATACCGCTTCGGATTCTTTTCGCTCTTTTTTCGGGCCGCCATCTCAACTCTCCCGCGACAGAAACCGCTCCCCCACATCTTGAACCGGGAAGCAGTTACTGCACGTGCTCGTAGGGACTCGGTTCACCCTTCACCCACACAGGTTCGTAAACCGCCTTGGATTCAGCCACCGCCGTGGGATTGAGCGTCGTACGGCCCCACGCGGTTTCCAAAGGAAGCTTC
>JAFEBR010000057.1 GCA_018242565.1 Planctomycetota bacterium
CAAGACCAATCCGCAATTCAAAAAAACGACGGAAATCACTGCACCCATTTCAGTCAACCGTCGCCTGGCTGTCGTTTGAGACTTCGTCGTGCTCTTTTTCGGTGAAGTATCGAAAGGGCTTGCGCGCCAACCGGTGACGAGACCGTTCGGCCGCCGAGGCTCTGGCATTGGCGTCAGCCTAGGCGGCGGCCGGTTCCGATTCGCTTTCCGATGCGGCCTCTGACTCGGTTTCTGCAGGAAGTGCGGTCTCGGTTGTCGCATCAGAATCGGCTTCGGCGGCGTCTGACGGCGAGTCGGCGTCGGCTTCACCATCGAGCGAGTCCGCATCGACGTTCGCACGCTGGGCCTGAGCTTGAGCCTTGCGGACCTGCAATTGGCTCAACGTTTCGAGAACGGCAGTCCGAACTCGTGAGCTACGATCGTCGATCGTCAGGCTCAAGGCGTGCTCGGCGGCGGTTTGCTGTTCGGGCGGGGTCGCACCCAGGGCAATCGCGGCGAGGTAGCGGACATCGCCATTGGAATGCTGGAGCGCTCGCAGCAACAAGGTCAGTGCGTCGCGGTGGCTGGGTTCAATCCGCAGGACCGATTCTGCGACGACCAGGCGTTCGAGGAGGTCTTTGCCGCTACTGACCGGTTTCAACCAGGGCAAGGCATCAGCGGCGGCGGGGCCAATCTGGCCCAGAAGCGAAATGGCACCAATCCGCGTGTGATCGACATCGGAATCGAGCAGGTCGACCAAGAGGGGCAGAATCTCGGAACAATCCTGGGTACAGTTCCAGATGGTGCGAGCCAGGTGTAACTGGACTGTCGGTTCGGCCGCGGACAGTCGCGCCGTCAGTTGCGGGATGACGTACCGCGGGGCCTTGCCAGTCAGAGAAAGTTGGATCGCCGCCCGACATTGCACGTGGCGATCTTCGTCGTCCAGTTCAGTGAGCCAGCGGGAAATGTTCTCCCCCAGTTGCTCAAATCGGGCATCGTCCGCGGTGGCGTCGGTGGCGAGGCGCGCGGGTTCCGTCTCAAGGTCG
The DNA here is from genome assembly GCA_018242565.1 of Planctomycetota bacterium. Taxonomy (GTDB): domain Bacteria; phylum Planctomycetota; class Planctomycetia; order Planctomycetales; family Planctomycetaceae; genus JACQFH01. The sequence continues at coordinate 1,026 of JAFEBR010000057.1, forward strand.
AATCGTCGTGATAACAGCAGCGCGGCTGCGGTCGCGACTTTCGTTTGTGAATCGGTCAGTGCCGTATACAGGATGACGGCCGCCTGTTCATTTTCGGTTACCACGGCTCCCAGCGAATTGACGGCGAAATAGCGGACGTCAGCACGCGGATGTTGCAGTGCGGTCTGCAAGAAGGATATGGCCGGGGTATCGGCAGCGTCGATTCGCAGGGCCGCCTCGGCGGCGTGCAGTTGGGCCGAGATCGAACGGGACTCAAGGCAATCATGCAGGGCGGGTAAAGCCGAGGTCGCGTCGGGCCCTATGTCGATCAACAAGGCCGTCGCGCTCCGCAGTACATCGAGACGATCAGACCGTAACAGGTCACAGACGACGGGCAGGAGCTGTTCTGGTGGGGTGCCTTCATGAAAGGCCGTTTGCGCGGCCTTGGCCCGGACGAGCGGATCGGGATCTTCCAGGCCGGCGACCGCCGTCGGAATGTCGTCGACCTGTGTGACACTTGCCGGGGCGCGCGAGACGCTGGCAGGGCGAATTTTGGATTGCGAGTGCGCGGCAGACTTTGCGGTTTGGCCTTCAAACTCTCGCAGGGTGGCACAGGCGAATTCTCGCGCGGGGCCAGTTTCGGTCTCGCGGGCCAATTGCAGGCAGGTTTTTGCCGGCAGGTCGGTCTCGTCAATTTTCAAAATCGCCTGGGCGGCTCGCAGTCGGACCCAGGTGGAATTCACAGCCAGGTTTTTGTGCAGTTCGGGGAGTGCCTTTCTGGCGGCGGGACCGACGGCTCCGAGAACCTGGGCTGCGAGGGCCCGCGCTTCGGCGCTGTCGGCCGAGAGTGCCTGCCAGGCGACAGGGGCCCCTTGACGCGGAGGCATTCCGCACCGCATCGCAGCCACCACAGCATGCAGACGTACATCGACGTCATGATCTTCAAACAGACCGGTCAGTGCGGGAACTGTGCTGCTGTTCGTGCGGCCGGTGAGTTCGAGCAGTTGAATTGCTTCCAACCGGACTTCGCGCTGCGGATGCTGCAGGGCCTGCAGCAGTTCCCGGTAACTGATGGGGGTGGCCAGATGTCGTGTGATCGGCTGCGAGGGGGACCCGGTGGCGGTCGTCACATAGAAGCCTCGGACAGCGCCCAAGACGCTGACCCCCGAGAGAAGTCCACAAACGGCCCAGTTTCGCAGAGTCTTAGCAGGCCACATCGTTGCCATCCAGTCGAGGAGGACCCAGGGCGGGCGTGTCCGCGGCCGGCACCGGCCGTGGTACAACCCGCAGATTCCATTCCGACGGTAGAATCGACCCGTTGCGACCGGTGAATCGAGTAGAATCGGACGCACCGTACAGGCTTACCTAACCCGCAAGGTTTGGCAGATCGTTAAGAGGCCGACGGTTCCGGGCGGGCCGTTTCGCTAGCCAGAAAACCGCACTGGCGGTGCGTGCCATCGCAAAAAGGGCGTTTCGCCGAGTGGCTGCAACGACACAGCGCCACATTCTCTTGCCCCGTCAGGTCGAAGGCCTGTCCCAGGTGGTCAATGAGAGTAAACTCGCCGGTGACGAGCAGAGGTCCGTTGGCTCGCGTTTTGATGACAACGTCGGGCATGGGGCTGCGCCTTCCAGTCGGGCAGAGGCGGGTGGCAGAGGCGTAGATTGCCACCGACTTGAACCCGGGTTATTGATTGCCAGCAGAGTGCGGATGCGCTTTTTCGTACGCCTCGCGCAAGCGCTTCGTGCTGACGTGGGTGTAAATCTGAGTCGTCGTCAGGCTTTTATGGCCCAGCAATTCCTGCACACTGCGCAGGTCCGCGCCGCCATCGAGCAGGTGGGTGGCGAAACTGTGCCGCAGGGTATGGGGGGTCGTCAGTTTATCGAGGCCCGTATCGCGGATGTATTTCTCGAGCATGCGGCCGACGCTGCGTGTCGTCAGGCGGCGTCCCCGTTTATTGAGGAACATCGCCTGCTGTTGAATGGCGGGAGCAGTCGAATCGGGAGACCGGACGGAGATCCAGTTTGAGAGCGCCCGGGCTGCGTAATTGCCGATGGGGGCCACCCGTTCTTTGCGTCCTTTACCGAAGACGCGAACGATACCCGAATCACGATCCCAATCATCGACATTGAGCGACGCCAGTTCTGCCACACGCAATCCGGCCGAGTACAGAGTCTCCAGAATGGCCCGATCTCGCAGCCCCATGGGAGTATTCGCAGGCGGGGCTTCCAGCAGTTTCGCCACCTGCTCGGTCGACAGGAAATGTGGCAATCGCCGGCCGGCCCGCGGTGTCCGCAGCGCTTTGGCGGGGTTCGTCGCGGCCAGTTGCTCGCGGCAACAGTAACGAAAGAAACTGCGAAGACAGGCCAGTCGGCGCGCCATGGTACTGCGCGAGTAGTTGCACTCGTGCATGTAAGCCACATAGCCTCGCAAGGCGGCGACGGTTACCTGGGCGACCGGCGGAATGCCGCCTGCGAAGTCACGGAAGTACTCCAGGACACTGGCGAGGTCTTCGCCATACGACTTGATCGTCAATGCGGAGCAGTTGCGCTCGACCTTGAGTGAGTTCAAGAAGCCTGGAATCGCCGCTTCCATGATTTCAGACCGCCAGGCAGTCAGCGAGCCGCGCGCGGCGCGCGAAAGGGTTCGTCGTCAGCCGTCCGTGGTTCGTCGTTCAGTTTGCGAACCTTCTGGCTCAGGATGGCGGCATCGTGCCAGGTGAAGCTGAGTTCGGGATTCGAGGCGAATTTTCCCAGCGTTTGCAGCAAGGCGGGCGTGCTTTCGTTGTCGTACAGAAAAATGTACCGCTCGCCATCCTTGACCAACGCCACGACGTTGATTCCGCGTTCCATCTGGGAAATCCCCCGCTTCCCGGCCGCATCCCTGTCGGCCGCTGCTGTTTTGGTAATTGACGCAGGTCACCCAGGCTGGGGGAGAATACGGTCTTATCCCGCCGTTCAAAGCTGGAAGAAGAGCGAATTCGCCTGCCCGTTCCGGGGCGCCGTAGACTGTTGCCCGAACCGCACTTGGATGTGGGGCCGGTCACGAACTGAAATCCGCCGCCAATCACAGGCGGTTTTCTGGTCGGAACGTCAACAGGCAAAAAGCCTACCAGTTCAAAAATCGGCAGACTCGGATGGATCGCTGCAATCGAAACAGACTGCCGTGTCGGAAAACGGCGAAAATCAGAAGGGTGAAGGCAATAGAAACGCGTGGTGCTCGAAGAGCACTCGTTTGCCATGTTCCCCAATGAATTGGGTGAAAAACAGCAGGAACACGTAGGTCGCCAGCAGCGGGAGCAGGACAAGTCGCGTCAGCCAGCGCCAACCGAAAAAGGCCCGACGTTCACGTGTTAACGCCCGGTGATAGGCCCAGCCCGTAATCACTTTCAAGGGATAAATACTGACGATGAACACCAGGGTTTCCATCCACATGGCATCCGCCGGGGGCAGCACGACCTTGAACAGATACATGGGGAGCGAAAACGTCAGGGTAACGAGCAGCGTCAGCGTCCAAGAGAAAGGGGCGTTTTGAAACAACTTGCGGACCTTGCGCAGTTCGAACATCGCTCCCCAGCGGTTCTCGGCGGCAAAATGGGCTTGCAAAAAGGGAACCCACGAGAGCACCAGCATTAACAACAAGCCCCCCAGCAGTGTCAACAGGACGGGCCCGCCTTCAGTCCGCCGCGCGGCCCCGAAAATCGCCGTGGGGATGAGCAGCCAGGCCATGGCCCCGCAGAAACCGCGAAACCCCAGCAGAAAGTGGTGCTTGAGTTTCAGGCTGGCGACGAAATCAACAAACGATTTCGCAGCGTGGTCCCAGAATTCAAGTGACCAGAAATGCCGCAAGCGTTGCCAGTAGGTGGTGGCTCCGCGTTGCAGGAAATGAACGCCCCGGGAGATCAGTGAGCGGTACCACTGCAGCGTTTGCGTGCGATGCCAGATCAGTGATCCCAAAATGAACAGTACGGTTCCCAGCGCAACAAACCGAAAGGTGGCCAGGATGAGCAGTCCCCCCAAGGCCAGTCCCAGGGGGATGGCGAGGGGCCAGGTGAAGGCCCAGAAGTTGCCTCCATGTGCCAATGCCAGGCACAGGTGCAGGGTGACAAGAATGGCCACGGTGGGCAACAGGATGTGCAGCGAGACGTCGGCGAAAGAGCCGGGATCGATAATTCGTGCGTCGGCCGCGAGATTGGCGAGCATCCGCACGGGGATCAGCCAGGCCCAGATTCCCAAGGCGATTGACCCGAGTCGCGGCGCCTGATCGAGCAGAGGAAAGGCGTCTCGCAGTTTCCCGCTGCGGGCCAGGCGGCCCTCGACTTCCAGCAGATAGCCCAGCGCCAGGAAGTTGACGACTGGAATCGCTGCGACGACCGCAAGCAGGACAATCAGGCTGGCAATTCCAAACAGACTCTGGATCAACCAACCCGTGAACCTGATCACTGCGGCGCCGGCGCGCCACAGCCAGGATCGCGGGGTGGGTGTCGGCACTTCGTCGGCAAGGAACACCGTCGTATCTGTTTGACCGGCGGGTACGGGCGCGGGATCTGCCAGAAAGACCGGTTCGTCGTCGTGAAAAACGAGTTCCGTCGCGTGGGAGGGGGCCTTGGGCAGGACCAGTTCGGCGACCCCGAAGTCGACGATCTCGGCCGCAGCGGACGGGTTCCGCCGCGGCATTTCCGGCTGATCGGCAGCCGATTTCGTCGATGTGGGTTCCGAATCGCGCATGTTTGGTATCATACCAGACATACCCCGAAAGAATCCGTGACGTTTCGCGAAAATACCTGAAACACTTGCCGTTGTTGC
>JAFEBR010000579.1 GCA_018242565.1 Planctomycetota bacterium
CGGTTTTTCCTGCTTTTGCTGACTCTTGTGGACGAGTGACAGACCACGTGAGTGATGCAACAGCCCTGAAAGCTGTGTTCGAGCCGTTCAACGGGAAAGGAGTCCCGGCATGTCGTTGGCAATCCGCGTTTTACTGGCCTGTGTGACAGGGCTGTTCGCCCTCTCACAATCGGGCTGTAATATGGTGCCACGCTCTCAACTGGCGATGGCCCAGAACCGCACACGTCAGCTCAGCGACCAGAATCGCGCCCTGTTGGCACAACAGCAGGCCCTGAATCAGCAGTTGGCCAGCCTGACCGCCAGCAAGGAAACGCTGCAGAACCGCCTCGATAATCTCATGGCGGAACGCGATCGGCTCGGTTCACCCCGCACCCCGCTGTCGGACAACACGAATCGGCAATTCGCCGATCTCGAAAAACGCTACCCGGGTTTCGAATTCGACCCGCAGACGGGTGTCAGCAAATTCTCCAACGACATCCTGTTCGAATCGGGCAGCGATCAGTTGCGTCCTGAAGCCGGGCCGCTGCTGCAGGAATTTGCCCAGATCCTGAACAATGGCGAAGCCTCTCAGCTCAATATCCTGATCGCCGGTCACACCGACGATCAACCGGTGAAGAAAGCCAGCACCAAGACGCGTCATCCAGACAACTGGTACCTGTCGGCCCATCGTGCCATCAGCGTCGAACACGAATTGCACAAGTTCGGTGTCAAAAACAACCGCATGGGCATCGCCGGCTATGCCGAGTACCAGCCCCGCGTGACCCGCACCTCGAACGATGCGCGCCGTCAGAATCGCCGCGTCGAAATCTTCGTGCTGGCTCCGGGGGCCTCGACCGCCGGAATCGAACCCGGCACCTACCGGTAGTTCCTCGCCTCACATCCGGGCAGGCACTCTGCGCCCCCTGCTCGGAATTTCTCGGGCCATCCGAACGCAGTACTTGCTCTGCCCGGGCGACTGGCACCTGAAACGGTGCTGCCTCTTGTTCCGTGACACTCTTATGGCCAGCCCTGTCGCGGGCTTGTCGACCGACGTGGGCCTCTCGTTTTTCGATCGTCTGCGAACCTACATTTCCCGACGGCTGCGCGTTATTCTCATACCGCGTTACATGGCAGCATCTCGTCAGGAGCCCCGGCATGCAGGCAGTCCGTTCGTGGTTGGTTCTCGGTTACGCCTCTCTTCTCTGCTTTCCGCTCGGCGTGATCGCCGCTGATAAAGAGGACCCGCTGCGGCCACCGGCGATCTCGACGCAGGCCGTGCCGGTCGTTCCGCCCGAACTGGCCGAACGTTTGCGACAGTACCAGAGCACACGGGCCGCCTCCTTTCGAGGCTGGTCCCCCGATGGCAAGGGCATTCTGATCGGCACTCGCTTTGGCGATACGATCCAACTGCATCGCGTCTATGAACCCGGGGGCCGTCGCGAGCAGATCACCTTTTTCAACGAACCCGCTGATGGCAGCTTCCTGCCCGAAGCTCGGGATGGCGCCATGCTGGTCATCATGAGCCGGGGTGGCAGCGAAAATGATCAGGTCTATGCCTTCGATCGGCAGACCGGTCAGGCCAGGTTGCTGACCGATGGCAAGTCGCGAAATCTCGCCGGCCCCGTACTGCATGACGGCAGCCGAATGATCATCCACAGCAACAGCCGCAACCTGCGGGATACGGATCTGTACACAGCCGACCCGCGCAAGCCCGGCTCGCTGCAGTTGCTGCTGCAGGTCGACAATGAGCACTGGACGGCGACCGACTGGTCGCACGATGGCTCGAAACTCCTGATGAACCGTTACGTGTCGATCAACGAATCGTATCCCGCCCTGTTTGATATGGCCTCAAAGCAGAAGACTCTGCTGCCGATCCCGGAAGGGGGAAAAGCCGCCTTCGGGTCACTGAAATTCGCCGCCGACGGCAAATCGGTCTGGCTGACCACCGACGCCCGAGGCGAATTCCGCCAGCTGGGGCGTTACGATCTGGCGAGCGGTGAATACACCTGGTTGACGGAAGACATTGCCTGGGACGTCGATGCCATCGAGATTGAATCGCACTCAGAGCTGGTCGCCTTCACGGTCAACGAAGATGGTGCCAGCAGCCTGTACCTGATCGAAAACGGCAAACGCCGTAAGGTCGAACTGCCGCTGGGAACTGTCGCCTCGCTGGAGTTCTCTCCCGATGGCAAACACCTGGGGTTCACGCTGGGCCGCCCCGAAGCCCCGGCGGATGCCTATTCGTTCTCGCTCGCGGATGGTCAACTGACCCGCTGGACGTACAGCGAGGTCGGTGGTCTCAACCCGGCAACGTTTGTCACCGCGTCACGCATTCAGTTTCCCGCCAAGGATGGCCTGAAGATTCCCGCGTACTACTTCAAGCCGCGCAATGCGTCGGCCGACCGGCCGGCCGCCGTCCTGATCAACATTCATGGTGGCCCCGAGAGCCAGTACCGTCCGGCGTTCAACGGCATTGAACAGTTCTACCTGCACGAACTGGGACTGGCAGTGATTCATCCCAATGTGCGTGGCTCGGCCGGGTATGGCAAAACCTATCTCAAGCTCGACAATGCCGACAAACGCGAAGACAGTGTGCACGACATTGGCAGCCTGCTCGACTGGATCGCGACCCAACCAGAACTCGACAAGTCGCGCATTGTCGTCATGGGGGGTTCGTATGGTGGCTACATGACGCTGGCATCGCTGACGAACTTCGGCGATCGCATCAGGGCCGGCGTTGATATCGTCGGCATCGCGAGTTTCCGGACGTTCCTGAAGAACACCAGCCCGTATCGTCAGGATTTGCGTCGGGCCGAGTATGGCGACGAGCGCGAACCGAAGATGCAGGAGTATTTTGAGAAGATTGACCCGTTGAATAACGTCGATCGCATCAAGTCGGCACTCATGGTGATCCACGGCAAAAATGACCCGCGTGTGCCCTTTTCAGAAGCCGAGCAGATTGCAAACAAAGCCGGGGCCAGCGGACGTAAAGTCTGGACGGTCTATGCGGACAACGAGGGACATGGGTTCGCGAAGAAAGCGAATCGTGACTACATGACGGCAGCCATTGTGCTGTTCTTCGGCGAAGCACTGGGATTCAAGCCGGGGCGACTGACCGACGATCCTTCATCCCTCCGCTGACGAGAACGCACATGAGGCGGATAACCAGCCGCACGAACCCAGGCCGGTGTCCGCCCGCGCTGTCATCGAGATCAAACCAGCTCCGTTTGGAATTTACCCCCGAACTCCAGGACGATTCGCCGTGTCACTACGAGATGACGCACTCGCCCCCTTGGGAGAGCGCATCGGTCTGAAAACACGCCGGTCTCTCGCAGTACCGGGTGGGGTTGTCGAACTGTAATGTCTCTGCGTTCTATCAGCAGGAAACATGACCCATGACAGACTGCGGTCGGCTTTCTCGTTTTGGAAGGACTGTCTGTCTGCTGATCGTGATCGGGCCGACCACTGGCATCAGGCCAGTCGCCGCTGAAGACGCACCGCAATGCCCCAAGCGGGTCGCAGCGGTCGTAACCGAATACCGGCACAATTCACATGCCGACGTCATCTGCAGCCGTCTGTTTCAAACACAAACGCTGGATGACAAGGGTGAGCGACTGCAGATGCAACTCGTGTCGGTCTACACCGATCAACGGCCCGACAATGACACCAGTCGCAAATGGGCTCAACAATATCAGTTTCGCATTTCAGAAACCGTCGCTGACGCCCTGACGCTCGGCACCGACCAACTGGCGGTAGATGGGATTCTGCTGGTCGCCGAACATGGGAACTATCCCCGCTCGGAATCTGGCCAGACGATTTATCCCAAACGCCGACTGTTCACGGCGATCACCGACGTGCTGCGACAGCAGAAAAAGTCCGTCCCCATCTTCATCGACAAACATCTGGCCGATAACTGGGAAGACGCCCGGTTCATCTACGACACGGCACGCGAATTGAAAATCCCGCTGATGGCCGGTTCCTCGCTCCCCAATTCCTGGCGCGATCCCCAAATCGATGTTCGGCGTCATGCCAGGCTGAAACAGATCGTGGGCTGCTCTTATGGCGGGCTCGATTCGTATGGTTTCCACGGACTGGAGATCATGCAGGCTTTAGCCGAGCGCCGACTGGGTGGCGAAACCGGAGTGAGCGCCGTCAAATCCCTGTCCGGTCAGGCGGTGTGGGAAGCGGCCGCACAGGGGGTCTATGACCCCGAACTGCTCCGCGTGACGCTGTCTCGTTTGAAACGCCCCCCGGCGGCGGACAAGAAACTGTCGGACCTGGTCCGCGAACCCGTCCTGTTCGTCGTCGACTACCGCGACGGCCTGCGGGTCTGCCTGTTCACACTGAATGGTGCGGTTTCGGAATGGGCGGGCGCCTGGCGGTATGCCGATGAATCGGTCGAATCAGCCAATTTTCTGGTCCAGGAATCGCGGCCATTCATGCATTTTGCGTGGCTGGTGGCCGGCGTCGATCGCATGCTGCAAACGGGGACCCCCACCTGGTCCGTTGAACGGACGCTGCTCACCAGCGGCACGCTCGATGCCCTGTTGATTTCGCTGCGCGACCAGAACCGTCAGGTAGCCACCCCGTATTTGAACGTGACCTACGAGAACCCCTGGAACTGGAAGCAACCGCCCCCGGCACCGCCCGATCGTCCCGCCGAAGGGCAATAATCGACCCGTTTCTTGTGTCACACGAGCCTGGATTTGTCACTCTCGGCGAGGGTCGGTAGACTGGAACCCATCTCGTTAAACATTTCCCTCAACCCCGGCCATCAGCGTCACCGTGCGCGGTTGCTTTCAGGAGCGTCGTAATGCCGAGCCCACTCTCGAATCGTCGTCAATTTCTCAAAACGAGTTCACTGGCCGCACTGGCGGGCGCCTCTCTGCCGTATTGGTCGACGCTCGAAACCCAGCAAGCCCGGGCCTTTTTTGCAGCCAATGAACGCCCGGTGGTGGGGTGCATTGGCGTGGGCGACCGCTGGCGCGGCGGGATCGTCCAGGGGTTGATGCGATTTGGTGAAATCGCCGCAGTCTGCGATGTCGACGAAAACAATGTTCGCCGGGCGCAGGGCATCGTCAAGGGCGATCAGGAAAAACGTGGCGTCAATCGTGAAGTGGCCACCTACGAGGACTATCGCAAGGTTCTGGAACGCCCGGATATCGACGTCGTTTCGATCGTGACCCCCGACCACTGGCATTCCAAAATCGCCATCGAAGCCATGAAAGCCGGCAAAGATGTCTATTGTGAAAAGCCGCTCACCCTGACGATCGATGAGGGCAAACAGATCATCAAGGTTCTTGATCAAACCAAGCGCGTCTTTCAGGTGGGCACCCAGCAACGCAGTGAAATGGGGAACGCCGAAACGCCGCAGTTCTTCCTGACTGCGGTCGCGCTGATTCAGGCGGGCCGCATTGGACAGGTGAAAAAGGTGACCTGCGGCATCAATGGCGCTCCCGCGAGCGGCAAGATTCCCGTGGCGGAGGTGCCGGCCGGCTTCAATTGGGACATGTGGCTGGGGCAAGCTCCCTTCACCCCCTATCGCCTCGGAGAATTCGGCAACAATCGCAACTACCGCGAATCGCGCACGCACTATGAATTCCGCTGGTGGTACGAATACTCGGGTGGCAAGATGACCGACTGGGGCGCCCACCATGTCGATATCGCCCAGTGGGGTATCGGGATGGATCGATCGGGCCCCGTCTCGATTCAGGGCACCGCCGTGCACCCCGTCCCGCTGAAAGACGGACATCCCACGGAAGACGACCGGTACAACGCCGCGACGACCTTCAACGTATCGGCCGTGTTCCCCAACGGTGTCGAAATGGTCATTACCAGCGAGGGAGACAACGGCATCCTGTTTGAAGGCACGGAAGGACGACTGTTCGTCAACCGTGGCAAAATCACCGGCAAACCCATCGACGAATTGAAAAGCAACCCGCTTCCCGAAGATGCGATCCCCAAACTGTACAAAGGCAAAAAGCCGGGCAGTCACATGGGGAACTTCTTTGAATGCATCAAGGATCGGACGCAGCCGATTTCGGACGTGTATACCCACCATCGTTCGATGACGACCTGCCACCTCGCCAACATTGCCATTCGGCTCGGCCGCAAACTGGAGTGGGATCCCGAACACGAACAAATCGTAGGCGACAAAGACGCGAATTCCTGGCTGGCCCGCGAACAGCGTAAGGGATACGAAATCGTCACCTGATCCAGACCTTGCGGGCACCGCTCGCATCGCCTGATCGACATTCCGCAGAGCCCCGGCGAGCCCCTCGCCCGGGCTTTGCGGCTTTTGGTCAGACCGGAGGCTTGCGTCGAGTCAAATAATCGACGCTAATAGTTGCGCGCTGCAGTTGACTCCGATTTCCCCCATTAATCCCCGAGTCCCGATATGCACCGTCTGATTGGCCTGACCGTTGTGCTGGCTGCTTGTGTGACCCCCGCGGTGGGGGCCGACCCGAAGGCAGAAATCGAGAAGATCCTCAGCCGGCCAATTCTGGCACCCGGGCAAACTCTGCAGGAAGTGCAGAAATTCACAGCGGGCAAAGTCCCTCCGCTCGCCGCGCCCACGAACGTGGCCGACTGGGACAAGGCCGCCAAGCAACTGCGCACCCAAACGCTGCTCAAGACCGTGTACCGCGGGGAAGCCTCAAAATGGCGCGACGCACCGCTCAAAGTCGAATGGCTGGAGGAGATTCCCGGCGGTCCCGGTTACAAGATTAAGAAGCTGCGTTATGAGGCCTTGCCCGGCCTGTGGATCCCCGCCCTGCTCTATGAACCGGAGAACCTGACTGGCAAAGTTCCCGTCTTTTTGAACGTCAACGGGCACGATCCGATTGGCAAGGCGACCGACTACAAACAAATTCGCTGCATCAATCAGGCCAAGCGCGGCATCATTGCCCTGAATCCTGAGTGGTTCGGGATGGGGCAGTTGAAATCGAGCGGATTCGCGCACGGCAAGATCAACCAGATTGATCTGTGCGGCACGAGTGGTCTGGCGCCCTTCTACCTTGCCATGAAACGGGGGCTGGATATCCTGCTGGCTCATGAGAACGCCGACCCGACTCGGGTGGGTGTGGCGGGCCTCTCGGGTGGAGGCTGGCAGACCATCATCATCAGCGCCCTGGATACGCGCGTCACGTTGTCCAACCCCGTGGCGGGTTACTCCAGTTTCGCGACGCGGGCAACGAATCCGTCGGATCTGGGAGATTCCGAGCAGACCCCCGTCGACCTGGCGACTGTCGCCGATTACAGCCATTTGACCGCTTTGCTGGCCCCTCGTCCGACCCTGTTGACTTACAACCTCAACGACAACTGCTGTTTCAAGGCGGACCATGCCCTGCCCCCGCTGCTGGCTGCCGCCCGCCCGTATTTCAGTCTCTACGGGAAGCGTGACCATCTGCGATACCACATCAATGCTGAACCAGGGGACCACAATTTCCTCAAGGAAAACCGCGAAGCGCTGTACCAGTTGATCGGCCTGCACTTTTTCCCGGACGACAAAGGATACGATGCACGAGAGATCCCCTCGGAAAAAGAACTCAAGACTCCCGAAGAATTCCAGGTTGAACTTCCCGCCAGCAATGCCGATTTCCATACGCTTGCGCAAGACCTGATGGCGACACTGCCTCGCGAGGGGGAATTGCCGACTAATACAGCGGCGTTGACCAAGTTCCGCACAGCCCGCCGGGCGAAATTGGCCGCTGCACTCCGTCGCCCGATCTATGCGGTGACCGACGCCGACGCCACCGGCCCGGAAACAACCGGCGACATCAAGACCATCTACTGGAAACTGAAAGTCGGTCAGGACTGGACTGTGCCAGCGGTTGAACTCTCGCGGGATGGCGCTAAAGAAGGCGTGATCGTGATCGCCGATGGCGGACGAATGGCCGCCGCCGAAAAGATCGCCGCCCTGTTGAGTGCTGGCAAGCGGGTCCTCGTGATCGATCCATTCGCGCAAGGCGAATCGGCGCTGGGACCGCGAGCCTATCTGTTGGGCCTGCTGACGGCCACCGTGGGTGAGCGACCGCTGGGGATTCAGTCGGGCCAGGTCTCGGCGATTTGCCGCTGGTGGATTGAACAGCAGAAAATGCGAGGCGCACCGATCATTGCGATTGGTCCCCGGGCCTGCCTGAACGCCCTCGTGACCGCGGCGGTCGATGAAGTCGCCGTCACGGGCATCGAATTGACCGGGTCCCTGGGCAGCCTGAAAGAGATCATCGAGCAGGATCTCGACGTGTCCACTGGTCCCGAGCAGTTTACGTTCGGACTGCTGGAACACACGGATATTCGTCAGATCGTGGCATTGATCGCCCCCCGTCCTGTGACGTTTGTGAATCCCAGCGATCGGGTCCGCCGCGAACTGGAAGACCTGAAAGCCATTTACAAATTGGGTGGCAAATCGTTCGACCCGCTGGAGTGAACCGTAATGTTCACGATCGGCTTTAGGCCGCGGAATGGCCGATCCGCTGAGGCATGTCGATGACGGCTGATACCCCCAGGTTTTCCAGCAGTTTCGAATCGCTCACAAGGGCGGGATGTTTGTATTGTGCATCCCCGGTACCGCGCTGGCGCTGAACCGTCAGGGCGTATTCATTCCAGGCCCCCTCAGACAGCAGTCGTAACTGCAGCGGCGCCAGGACCTGCGCATGTCGCGCACCGCGATACAGGAAATTGGCCTGAGCCAGTCGGCTATCCACTTCGATCAGAAACTGCGTCGCGCGGGCCGCATCAGGAAAGTCATTGTGGTCAGCCAGCAGCACATACCGCGGCTTACCTCCGGCAGGCCGGCAGGGAACGGCGGTCACATTGCCTGCATGAACTCCCAGCGACGTCGCCGCCTCGTGAACCGCCTGGGCAACCTGATGTTCCGTCAGCTTTTCGCCTTCCAGGTCACTGCAACGTCCCATTTTCTGCAGAAACTCAAGGAGTGGAGCCTCTCCCACGTAGCCTCGGCAGCGGACGATATCGCCGATTTCGTAACGGAAGTAACCACTCGAAGTGGTCATGACCAGTGAATAGTCACGATCAACTTCGAGTTCGTGTGCTTCCAGCGCTTCCGGACGGGCCGAGCCTCGCTCATCCAGCGGAATGAACTCGTAGTAATTCGTGGTTCCCGCCAGAATCCCCAGTGTGTCGTGATCATGCACGGGAATCGTATGCCGCCCTTCGCTGGAAACCAGTCCCAAATCTCGGAGCGGAGAGTTGCCAAAATAATCAGGCAACTTGCGAGACTGCATGCCCGCAGTTCCCCCCAGCCAGCAGCCAATGACGGGATGCGGCCAATAATCGCGCGGATAGAGGTGGCCCGATTGACTGATGATCTGCTCCAGTCGCCGCGCGCATGGTCGTTCGGACCGGCCCACCACAGGTTGCAATCGTTCACGTATCGCACCAGGAATCTCGAACCGTGACGACAAAGTCCCGTCGTGAAGATCGCGAATCAGTGTCTGGGCCTCGGTATTGCCGATTTCCGCTAACCGCAGAACGGTCCCTGGAGCGATCGCAATGATCACTCCGATGTTCTGTGCCACCGACAACCGCAGAATCGTGTAGTACTTGGCGATCGGATCAGGAATCGCGCTGACCTCGAAAGGAACCGCAAAAAACTGCCGGACCATCGGATGCGATTGCCGGGAGGCCAGCGCACTGACCATGCTGATCGGCCAACCCGCCTGCGTCGTTCCCATATCCCAGGTCCCCGTCAGGTGCAGGATTTTTCGTCCGACAACCTCCGGATGATCAAGGATCAACTTGATATTCCACAAGTCCGTGGCCTGAGTGTATTCGCGCATCCAGATCTCGGTCACGGGATTCAACTTGGGAACGCCCGTCGTACCAGTGGTGGTCGTGAATCGCAACAGACGGTCGTTTGGCGGGATCAATGCGGCCAGGTCGCCACGGGCCACGGCGTCAATGTAGGGTGCAAACTGACTGTAATCACCGATCGGAACATTCCGGCGGAAGTCACCGACCGAGTGGATCTCGCCAAACCGATGGTCCCGGCCAAAGCGAGTATCACGAAAACGATGCACGCGTTCAAACAGCATCTGCTGCTGGATGTCCCGCAGGCGTTGCAACCGTCGTTCAAATTTGCGGAAGCGCTGTGCGTACCAGGGAATGACAACTCCCCGCCCCACGGCCGCCACGAGACGATCCATCACAGACCTGAATTTCATTGCCTTAGTTTTCCTTGTCGAACATCTGTTCGACAACAAGGTCAGGTGTTGGTTGTCGGCCCCGGCGCGGCGAAAGATATCAGAATTGCCGGGTACAGGACGAGACCAATCTGCTCTGCCATCAAACCTCAGGTCTGGCCCGGCGTGGTTGCGTCAACCGTCGCGTCGTTGAGATTCTCTCAGGCCCGACATGCTGGTTCCTGCGATTATCGCTTGCCCAGACCACGCAGGCCGACGACATCCATTGGCATCAACTGCCGGGAGACAACCATTTGGCAACTTCGGGATCGCCATAGGTCGATTCCAGCGCGCGCGACACCGTTTGCAACAGCGTGCGACGGCTCACCGGTTTTTTCAAGACGCTGAATGCATCAGCCTCTGTGGCGGAACGCTGCAATTCGTCGGAAAAACTCGCCGTGATGATGATGCACGGCAAAGCCGCTCGGAACGACTTAACTAGTCGCAGGGTGTCGAGCCCGGTCAACTGCTGCATGTGCATGTCGAGCAGGACCAGGTCAACGTGTCGCGACCGAACGATTTCCAGGGCCTGTTCGCCGCAGTCGGCTTCACAGAGATCGACGTGCGGTTCCAGCACCTGCCGCAGGATCGCGCGGAATTCGGCATCGTCATCCGCTAACAGCAATTCGTAGGAACGGCCCTGTTTGGCTACCATCATGTTCCGGAACACCTGCAAGCGGCCCGTCTGCCGCGATCACCCCTTGAATGCGGAAAATATCAGCGAAATGTTCTGACCACCAAAACCGAAACTATTCGAGAGTGCGGTTTTCAACTTGGATTCACGGGCATGATTCGGAACGTAATCCAAATCGCATTCCGGGTCAGGCGTCTCGTAGTTAATCGTGGGAGGAATCACTCCATCGCGAATCGCAAGCAGGCAGGTAATCGCCTCAACACTGCCGGCCGCCGCGATCAGATGCCCCATCATGCTCTTGATGCTCGATACGGGCGTCTTGTAGGCATCCTGACCCAGCGCTTTACGAATCGCCATGGTCTCGACGCGATCATTGACTTCCGTGCTCGTGCCGTGAGCGTTGACGTAGTTGATGTCTCCGGTCCCGAGTCCGGCATCGCGCAGCGCCATTTGAATACACGAAACGGCCCCCCGCCCTTCGGGATGTGTGTCGGTAATTCGGAAGGCATCCGCCGTTGTTCCGTAGCCGACCACTTCGCCGTAGATATGCGCCCCGCGGGCACGGGCATGTTCCAATTCTTCCAGAACCAGCATGCCGGCCCCTTCGCCCAGGACAAACCCGTCGCGGTTCTTATCGAACGGACGCGACGCTTTCGTGGGCTCGTCGTTGTGGGTCGACAGGGCGGTCAACAGGTTGAAACCGGTCACGCCAAAGGCGTGGATCATGCTGTGCGAACCTCCCGACAGCATGACATCGGCATCGCCTCGACGGATAATCTCGGTCGCTTCACCAATGGCCTGACTCGAGGCGGCACAAGCGGTCAAGCAGTTCAGGTTGGGGCCCTGGGCGTTGAACAGCGCGGCCAGATGCGCGGCCGGCATGTTCGGTTCCTGCTCCATTTCGAACTTCGGATTCAGGTATTTCAAACCGGCCTGCGTGAACTTTTCGAGGTCGATGCCCCCGTCACGCAGCGATTCGCTGACCAGTTTCATGAAGATCGGAAAGTCCTGCTGACCTTCCCCGGCACCCAGGTAGACGCCAAAGCGGGCAGGATCTAAACGGGCATCCTGAATGCCAGAGGTGCGCACGGCTTCGGTTGCGGCCCCAATGGCAAACAAAATGTTGCGTCCGGCCGCCGAAAACCGCCCCGGATCCTGAACGTAGTCCGAGATCTGGAAATTCTTGACTTCCGCCGCAATCTTCGTGGGAAAACTCGACGCGTCGAAATGGGTAATGCGACCAATGCCGCTCCCCCCTTCGCGGAGAACTTTCCACATCGACTCGACGTCTTTGCCAATGGGAGTGATCACTCCCACGCCGGTCACAACGACTCTTCGCCTAATAAAGCCAGTCATTTCTGAAGTTTAGTCCATATGGCAGAAAACTGGTATGTCAGTTGGTTCCGGACGGCGAGGCGCCACCTGCCGCCGCTGCGACAGAATCTCCAGCCCCCAGGAGCTGCATGGTCTTCAGGAAACTCTCCTGACAGGCTGTTTTTGACTGACTGTTCGGTAGACACGCGAAGACGTATTCCGCCTCGGCTAACAGACGCTCGCCAATGCGGGCGACACACTCGACCACTCCCCCATCTTCCCGCGCATCGAGAAGCTTGGCTTCGTATGTCAGCGTATCGCCCGGTACCGCCCAGCTGTGAAACACCACTTTGGGAACCTTGGCCATGACGATCAGGCTTTCGAATTTCAACGATTCGGCGAGCAGAATGCCCCCCGTCTGCGCCATCCCCTCAATAATGAGGGACCCCGGCATCACAGGGTAGCCGGGGAAGTGATCGTGCAGGTGTTCCTCAGCCAGAGAGACGTTTTTTATCGCTCGGGCTGAGGCGCCACTGTGAAATTCGACAAAGCGATCAATCCAGAACCAGCGCATAGGAATCCTCGTGGGGTAAACGACTGAGGCGGCTTCAGGCCGCGCCCCCCGCCAGTTTCTTCTGCACGTAGTTGACGATCATCTGGACCGTGAACAGGTCCTGAATGTTTTCGACCTTGGGGTTCTTGGCGAACTTGTCGATGTCGAGGTGGGGCAGACGACTCCGCAATTCGGAGATCCCCTGCTCGGTCACCAATCCATCTTTCACCAGGTTGGCGTCGGCGGCGTTGAAGCCTTCCGGGAACAATTCACCCTTCGGAATCTTGATCGAAAAGTTCTTCTCCAACCGGAACACAATGTCCAGGAAGTCAATCGACTCGGCTCCGAGATCGCCGACCAATGTGGCTTCGGGGGTGACTTCATCGTCATCCAGCCCCAGAGCTTCAACCAGCGTTTCACGAACCTTTGCGTAAATCTCATCAGCCGTAGCCATTGGTTTCTCCTCTTGCGGCCCGGTGGGAGTTCCACCGGACTATCGCAATTTTCATGCTCGCCGCAACAGCAAATTTGACGTGCGCTAACGCCGCGGCGAAACGGACAGCACACAAACCCACAATCTTTTAATCACTCACGTCGTGAAGAAATTCACCGTACACCGGGGCTAGAAACCGCCTAGGGTGAGTCCACCATCAACCTTCAGCGACTGTCCCGTGATGTACGATGCCGCTTCACTGGCCAGGAACAACACCGCATTCGCGATATCGTCGGGCTGACCCAGCCGCTTGGCGGGAATAGCCTTCTTGATTTCTGCCTCCGCTGCATTCCGGACAGCGACGGTCATGTCGGTTTCAATGAAACCAGGGGCGACGGCATTGACCGTGACCCCGCGACTGGCCAATTCTTTAGCGAGGCAGCGAGTGAACCCCTCGATCCCGCCCTTACTGGCGGCGTAATTCGCCTGCCCTTTATTGCCAAACTCGGCCGCCACGCTCGACATGTTGATGATTCGGCCATAGCGGGCGGACATCATCGGCCGGGTCACCGCCTGGCAGAAGTTGAAAACACTGGTCAGATTCGTATCGATGACGTCGTGCCACTGCTCGGGAGACATCATTGCCAGCAGCGTATCTCGCACGATACCCGCGTTGTTGACCAGAATATCGATCTTGCCCCAGGCTTCGACCACCTGCTGGACGACCTGATCCGCGGCTTCTTTGTTGCGAACGTCAGCCTGATAGGCTTTCACAACCAGATTCTGTGCGGTCAATTCAGCAACCAATTCGTCTGCCGCCTGGGCATTCGACTGATAAACGAAGGCCACTTTGGCGCCCGCCTGCGCCAGCGCCTTCACAATCGCCCGGCCAATGCCGCGACTGCCACCGGTCACCAGTGCCGTTCTTCCTTCGAATTTCGTCATTTCGTTCCTTAATCGGCAAATGAATTGCCACGGTTAAGCGATGAATACCGGGATGGGCTCAAACAGCCACAGGCCCAGGCCACAGTTGGGAAAACAACACGCGGGCCTGCTTGACCAGTGAGACATCCGTACTTTTCAAGGTTGGGTTCTGCTCGGCCAGATTGAAGCGAACCAGCGTGAGCTTGGCAGAGACGGCCTGCTTTCCATCGACCGTTCCCGTCCCTTTCAACAGGCACTCACTGTCGTTCCACCCCTGCATTTCCATGGTGATCTGCAAGGTATGACCGGGAGACACGAAGTTCGCAAATTTTACCGCTCGCGCCCCTTTTAGCAGAACCATGCTGTAGGCAAAGTCTTCGTGCAGGCGCATCAGCCAGGAACCGGTCTGGACCATGGCCTCGATCATCAGCACCCCCGGCATCACCGGGAAACCAGGAAAATGGTCCCCCAGGTATTCCTCGGCTAACGACAGGTTTTTCATGGCAGTGATTGACTTGCCCGGTTCGAGCGAAGTAATCCTGTCAATCAACGTGAAGCGCATGCACTCGGCTCAAATCTGGAAATTGCTCGTTTTAGTGAGAACGGGCAGTATATTCGTCAAAACAAACGGTCACAAGGCATGGATTCCTGGAAATCTCCCACAAATCAACAGTTTTTGATGAGTTTTTCCCAAATAATCCGCACTTTGGTGAAGTAGTTCAGGTCTCCTGCCAATCTGACCTGCGTGCCTGGTATTTCAGCATGGCGCGCTTGAGATTTTCTGGGAGCGACTGCTATCTTCGGCCGATCTATTTGGCTGCGATCGGCTGAGTCGGCAAGTCTTGATGACGACGACTTCCGGCCTCCGCCTGAGCCCGTGAGAAAGACTCGTCAGATGCATGCGACCTTTACGGAAATTGATTTCATCGAGGAGATTCGCCTGCGCTGTTGGGCACGCGAGAACTACGCGCCCCGCGATCGTCGCGATGCGACCTGGCATCGCGTAATTCTCGATGAAATGGGTGTCCGAGACCAGGAACTGCGGGCCGATTCCGCTGAAGCGGAAACGGTTTTTGAGAACCTGGCAACTTGACACACTCGCTGGCTTGCGAGTCGACATTCAATGAGCTATTTTGGAGTTTCGGCCGGCCCACGTGGCGGAATTGGCAGACGCGCTAGGTTCAGGTCCTAGTGACTGTAACGGTCATGGGGGTTCAAGTCCCTCCGTGGGCACTGCTCAACTTTTGAGGACTCAGTTCTCAAATTTTCTGCCGGCAAAAATAAAACCTCGTTCAGACGTCTGAACGAGGTTTTTTGTTTTTTTAAGCTGCGATGGCAAGCATTGCTGGCCCCAAAGGCAGCGATTGTGCTCCACTCACTTGCTCGCTTCTCCGAGCAACTCCAAATCCGTCTTGATCGTACGCATGTAACTGCGCCACTCCTCATTGAGCGCTTTCGTATCAGTCGTTCCGAACGCACGATGAAAGATCTTCATCAGAATGTCCGGGTTCAACTGCACGTCCGGTGGCATTTGGCCAATCACCCGGTAAATCGTCACCAGTTCTTTCAGGTGCTTCTCGAACAGGAAATGCGTCAGGCCCCACGCGTGGGCATAACCAAACAAAATCCCTGATTTGCTGATCGCCTTGTCGAAAATCTGATCGCTGGCGACAAAGTCCAGATTCGAGTGCTGTTCGTCGCGCTCTGCCAAAATGCGGTAGAAAACCAGGCGTTCAGTGCTGACGGCACCAATCCCGGCCCAACCACCGCTCGCCGGCGCTTCAAAATATGTGGCCAATCCTTCATGAACCCATTTGGGAATATCGACGTGGCGTGGCAACAAGCCCGTGTTTCCTGCCATCTGATGGCAGCATTCGTGACTCACAACTGTGATATCTGAATTCTGCTTTTCCACTTCGACCAGCAGCCGCAAGACCTTGTTGAACCGGATCATTTCGGGATCACGCGCCTTCTGGGCGTCCGCTTCGATTTTCTTCATCTCAGTCATGATCGGCTTCAGCATTTCGAACCGGGCGCTACTGCCG
This sequence comes from Planctomycetota bacterium, assembly GCA_018242565.1. Classification (GTDB taxonomy): domain Bacteria; phylum Planctomycetota; class Planctomycetia; order Planctomycetales; family Planctomycetaceae; genus JACQFH01. Next base: position 16,085 of record JAFEBR010000579.1, read on the forward strand.
TAGTCGAAGAAGTAGCTGATGTTCGTGATGGGGTCCCAGAATCCCGAGGCACTGGCCAGCGCCGGGCTGAGACTCTTGGCGCAATCGCGAAAGTCTTCGTATTTCTCGAACAGCACAACCATCATTCGCTCACTCGGAATATCGAGCGAGATGTCCTGGGCATGGAACAGCAGCACAAACGACTCATAGACCTGCTCCAGGAGGTCCAGACGTTCCGCCGCGCGGTTCTTGGTTTTCTGTTTTTCCCCTTTGGCCGCCTTTTCGGGTTTCAGCGGCGTATCGGTCAGCAGCATGAAGTGCTTGCTCTTTTCGACCCGCATCCCGGTTCCCTGTTTGACCAGAGACTTAAAGGTCTTCTCGGCATCGGGATCGTCGGGCAGCGGTTCTTTGATCTTCTTCTTGACCTGTTCCACCAGTTGGGCTCCCTGGTGACTCGGATCAATTTCCAGCACCTTGTCCACCGCCCGATAGAATTCAGGCAACAGGGCTTTTTTCAAACCCCAGACCGCAGCCTGCATGATCTTGTCTGGATCTTTGCCAGCCTGGCTGAGCCGACGGTTGAACTCTTCCCGCGCGGTACGAGCCTTGATGATTTTGACTTCATCCAGCGCGAAGTTGACCTTGCTGCCATTGGGATGGGTGTACGAGACAATTCGGCCAGGCTGTACGACAACGGTTCCCGGCAGCGTGATGCGTGTGTCGTCGTCTTTGCGATCCAAGGCCCGACCACCCTGGGCCACGCCAGAAATCGCGCTTCCCAGATTCCCCAGATCGTAAACGATGTAATCGGCCCGAGCACACTCAACCAGCGACCCGGCAAAACAAATCAATACCGCGGCGATACCATATCTTGGCATCAGATCAACCCCCCCCTTACCCAACTGGTTACAGGTTAATTGTCACCTTGTCCGCCAAGCTTGGTCAGATCCGTCTGCTCTGCACCATGCATCGTGCACAGGGCTTTGAAGAGTTCCGGATCGATATTGGCCGATACCTCACGCGCCGAGCCATCAGCGAAGAGCACGTAGGTCCCCGGCTTGCGCAATCCACGAGACCCGAAGCCCGAGAAGGTGTCGAAAAACGGTGCCCGGGCGCCGCGAATTGTCGCTCCGCCACCGGAAACCCAGGGTGCCACAACTTCACCTGTCCCAATCACCATAATGGTCTGGGCAGCACCGTCGGTGACCTCGTTCAAGCGGGCGACCCGGTCGTAACCAAAGATCCCGGCACGCGGGTCGGTCCGAGGCAACATCGCCGCAATGACATTCCGCCCATCTTCCACACCCGACATCCCCGCAAAATGCGTGGCAGCCAAAGCCGGACCCAATCCGTCCCAGGTGGCTCGCGGATCGGCAGGATTCAAGAACGCAGGCACCACAGTCGCCGCGTAAGGCAGGTTGTATGAAGCGGTCCATGTCTGAGACATGTCGAGTTTTGAATACAGATTTTCGTAACCGACGTAGGGCAGCAGTTCCGTCATCCAACTGTACGAGTAAATGATCTGTTTTTTGGCATCGATCACTTTCGCCCCCAACAACGGGTCGGGCTTGGCCGCTTGCCAGTCCACGATCCCTTTGTAGAGGGC
>JAFEBR010000580.1 GCA_018242565.1 Planctomycetota bacterium
AATGCTGATCGAGTCATTCTTGTTGACAGTTAATTGCGCCATTTTCGATGCATCGGCGGGTTTGAATAGAGATCGGTAAAAGTCGCGAACCTGGCGTACATGCGTCATGTTCTCGTAGCTTTTGAGATCTAACTCATCTGGTTCGGACTGTAGACAAGCCGCCAACGTGATCACAATCAATACTGATTCAGTAAGATTCATCGTCTTGTCTCGTGCTTTTCCAGTTCTTCAAATGCCGCCTTCGCGCATGCGGATTGCTCGAGAATCATCGCGGCTCAATAAATCAATCGCTGGGCCGAGGGGATCGTGACAATCGCTTTGCTCGAAAAGACATTGTCGGCGAATGTATGTCGACCCAGACGGCCGTTCATCGTATGTCGGTTCTCGACGGAATGATAGACGAATAGGGATTCCTGCCAGCTGTTTTTACCGTCGATCGACGGAGCGGCCAGGTGCTTACAGATTGTCCTCAAAATAGCCAAATTCGCACTTCGCCTGATGCGTCCACGAGTCATACCAGGAATCTCCCGCTCTGTTCGTCGGTAGTGTCACCCCGCGCCCACCTGTCCCAAAAGTTGCGTACGCGAAAATCAAATCAGCCAGGTTTTGTGGCCCATGAAGTGCGACCCAGCCTACAGGCCAGTAAATATGCGGAGCACGGACGAACCGAGGTGGCCCGCTGATGATGGCAGCATGCGGTCGTCGCGTGAATGGCGCTAGGTACCAGCAGGGTGGTCCGATACTCATTGGGTAGGCGACCAATGCGACAAGCGCCGCAATCGCCAGCATCCGTCGCCTGCGGAGCGCGCATTGGTTGAGAATCCGCACAAAATTCCAAAGTAGAAACGCGCCCACAAAGGCCGCGAGGCCTGGCCGGAAGAACTGCATCGTCACTCTCCTGATTCACGCAGCCAGAGAGTTGCGTCGACTTCGGGGAACGATTCGCCTGGATCGATAGGTCCTAAACCGCCTTTCCGGTACGCAATAATTCACGAGGTGTGACTCACTCATGGGCGAACGTCTACCGTCCCGAGCTTTCGGTCATCGTAACTCGGTTCTCCACGGAATCATAGATGAATGTGGCCCGGGAACCGTCCGGATACCGGCGGCCGACCAGTTCGTCGGCCGCGTCAAATACGTACGAAGTCTGGTTTGTTCGGATTCCCACGGCGACCGGAAGCAATGCAAAAAAACGTTATCGCCAGCTTTCCGGCAGGGAAAACCCACGCGATTGGAATCGGCAGGCGAAGATCTCTGCCATTCAGGGAATGCCGGGGCGTTGGTCGATGATCCAGTATCGAAGGCGTCGCACGCAGCAGGAATCTCGCCCCGGTTGGGGCTTCCCGGAATGTCCTGCTGGGCCACCCAGGCCTGCGCTGGACCTGGGCTGTCGAATCTCGCCCCGTTCGGGGCTGGCCATCACGCCGGTCGAGGTTCGGTTTACCGGCCCATGCTCTGCCGCGGGGCACCGCACGAGTCACGGTCGCGGCGGTCCCGGCAGTCCAGTTTGGGGCCACGCATGGAGAACGCCGGTGGCCCCGACCGCCTCTACCGCCGATTCTTCCCTGGCTGATGGCCAGGGCGAGGACAACAGGGAAGGGGGGGCCATGCTTTTGTGCCGATGGCCACGGGCAGGGGCTTGATCGGCATTCGACAGGCCCTGTTCCAGGTGCTCGTTTGCCGTATCCACGCTCGCTGAAGTTCTGACCTCGTCGGCGATTTCACGCAATCTGTTCTTGGCCGCCTCTCGGCCCGGTCGTTACAATCCAAATTGAGGTGCCTACTATGCCGACTCTAGAGACCCTGCTCGCGGAAGCCGCCCGGCTGCCGATCGCACAACGAATTGAACTCATTGATGCGATCTGGGAGACATTGCCAGCGGATTCCCTGCCGCCCCTGAGTGATCAATGGGTGGAGGAGATTCACCGGCGCTCTGCGGAGTACGATGCTGGTGCCGTGAAGACTGTATCTTGGGAGCAGGTTAGAGCCGAGGCCTTGCGCCGAGCCGGAATGACGATCCCGGATGCAACGCCTTGAATTCCTGCCGCGGGCACGCAGCGATTTTGACGAGTCGTTTGATTGGTACGCCGAAAACAGTTTGCGTGCTGCCGTCCGATTCGCAGACGCGGTCGATCTCGCGTTATCCAGGATTATCGCCGATTCTACGCAGTTCGCGAGTCCCGATGGTGTCCATCGCGAATGTCCCGTGAGCCGATATCCGCATCGAATTGTTTACCGGATTGCCGGCGATTGTGTGTTGATCGTCGCGATTGCGCATGCCAAACGGCGGCCCGGTTATTGGAAACGGCGTTGAAGGACCGGCACTCCAGCGAATTTTGCGGGCTGTTGTGACCGGTCAGCCGGGGCCCTCTTGCTTGAATCGTGAAACCTCACTTGAACTTCGATGCAGGGGGGCTGGGCTCGCACTTCAGACCCTATGGTGCACGAGTTGTGAACTTCGGAAACGGGAACGGTCTCCAGAGGAGCGAAGCGGAA
>JAFEBR010000581.1 GCA_018242565.1 Planctomycetota bacterium
GATTGCTAACAGTCTATCACAAAAGAAAGAGAAAGCATTAACTAAAACGAATCCAGCCACCCAGCCTGGGTCAGTCCCGCACTCACAGTTTGAACATGGGAGAACTGGTGCGTCGGTAAGTGCTGGAGAAATCTCGCAAATGATGGAGTCGTACAATTCAAGGATTAGCCAATTACCTTTGCCATTAGTGATGCGATTTGGCGCATGAGCGGACGAACATGCACCTGGGATCAATGGCCGAATGAGTCTTCGAGGCATGGAAAAGTGTATGCCACCCACCTTGTTACTCACTCTGTTGGGTACGTCCAGGCCGGGAAACTGGAAAGAATCGTAGGATTGGGTTGGTGGCCTGAGGTTTTTGGTGGCACTTCTTCGTATTTCAATTGCGCAGAGAAACGACTCGCGTACACATGAACGGCATGGTGCACATTGCGTCGTTTGAGATCTTCAACCCGTGAGTTTTGGGAGAACGCGACCGGCCAGGAACAGGACATGTCATGATGGCCATTATGCAGCGGTTGCCGCAGTGAGCCCGGTTTGATGAATCCGAACCGGGGATTGATCACGGTGCCAATTGGAGTGTCCGCCGGACGTCGCTGTGAGGGACCAACCCGATTAGGAGACAATAGCATATTTGGCGGAACCCATCGGCGGCTACTGGACCGGTCAGAGCATGAACTGACGATCGACCGCGATATCGCAAGTGGTTTCTGACGACAATAGGGGGAATGCAGTTCTTCATGTCGTAAGAGGGTTGCTCAAACACCTAATCAAAAACCGAATTTCGCAATTCCAACGAGGTCTCCGATGGCCAACAAAGACATCCTCACGCTGCAAGTTCAGTTCCAACTGTCCGGAATCATCAACCCCGACTGTCTCTGCTGGGAAGGGTTCACGATGAATCTGACGAACGCCGGACCTCTAGAGAACCCGGTGTGGACGGGAACGCGCGCTGCGCCGTGTCGGAGCGGGTCGGTCACCTTGACGTTCTATTACCCGATTGGGCAACAACTACCAAACCTCGATTACGTCGTCACGTCCTGCTCGCCGACAGTTTCCGGCACGTTACGACTCGTCCAAGGCGATGGTGCATTATGCTTCTCAGGCTCCCCCATCGGCGGGCCAGCCAACTGCTGTAATTCTTCCGGGACGGGCGAGACGTTGATGCTCGACGTGACCGTCAGCAATCCCGTCGGTCCCTGTCCAACCCCCCCACCGTGTGTCCCATGTCCGCCGAGCAGTGCGGCCCCCATCGTTTATTCCACGGGCGAAATATCATTGTCAGCCACCGATCTCGAATCGAGCGGCTTTTGCTCGTCCTGGGGCCATACGCGCACATACGCGAATCGACTTTCCAGCCCTGTCAACATGGGAAACGGCTGGAACTGGCAGGTCCGTGAATGGCCGTATCTCGTGTTCGGCTCGAACAGCCTGATTACGATCATGGGCCAGATGCAGAACGTCCTCTGGTTCGATTTGGTCGGGTCGACGTACGTGCCGCGCTTCAACGTGCGCGATGCCTTGCAGCTTGATTCGGTCAACAATGTGTACGTCTGGACCCAACTGGACGGGACCGTCACCAAATTCTCCAGCGTCAACGGAGCGTTCATCAGTCGCACTGAGGTGGGGGGCACGGTCACCGCCGTCTATTCCCGCAACCTGGCAAACGTCAACACCACCGAAGTTCGCCGCACGGCGACGAGTGGCAGCACCACGACAATCGAATCGTTTCTTTATTCCTACGACAATGTCGCCGGCCCGCTCCCCAACCTGACGAACGTCCTGCTCCGCCGCAGCACGAACGGCGGCAGCACTTGGACGAATGTAGCCCAGGCGACCTACACGTATTACGCCAAGGCTGACGTCTACGGCACCGATGGTGACCTGCAAACGGTGACGACGGCCAACTGGAACGGATCGGCCTGGGAGAACACGGGAACGACGCTCTACCGGTATGTGCCCCAACCATCGGCCAGCAGCAGTAGCAGCAGTAGTTCCAGCAGCGGCAGCAGTGGTTTCATTCCGCCGCCTCCTCCGCCTCCGCCCCCGCCACCCTACACGCCACCGAAACACCTGCTCCAGTATGTCGTGCTCCCGGCGTCGTACGTCCAACTGGCGGCCGTCACCAATCCGCTGACCGCGGGCAACGACATCGTGATGCAGTTTGCCGACTACTACTATTACTACGATTCGAACAACCGCGTTATTTCCGAGACCGTCAAACAGGCCTCGCAGAGTTACGGCTTTGCTTCCGTCCCCAGCAGCAATCC
>JAFEBR010000582.1 GCA_018242565.1 Planctomycetota bacterium
GGGGTGCGAGGGGAATGTGATCGGGGGGCCTGTGGTTGGGCCAATGCAGGCACCCTGTTTTTGATCTGTGAAAATCTTGAAAATCTGTGGACCTGTTCCGTCCGTCAACCGGACGAAGGGAAATGCGGTCGCCGCGGATTGGTGAAACCCACCAGTTGGCCGTCGTTGGTGCTGTGTCCCCATGTTCGGGAGGCTACGCTGGGGAAAAGCAGGGGGCCACAGATGAACGCAGATGGACACAGATTTTTTGATGCGGGGGTGCGAGGGGCCTGTGGTTGGGCCAGGGCAGGCACCCTGTTTTTGATCTGTGAGAATCTTGAAAATCAGTGGACCTGTTCCGTCCGTAAACCGGACGATGGGAAATGCGGTTGCCGCGGATTGGTGAAACCCACCAGTTGGCCGTCGTTGGTGCTGTGTCCCCATATTGGGCGGATAGCCAAGACCGAGAGAGTGTCAACGAGTCGATCCGGCGTGGCATCGCCGACATCCGTGGGCAGCATAATTTTACAGCCGGCGCTCGGAGGGCTGCGGGTAATCACAGGGGTTCTTGTGTCTTGACCGGCACGAGTCCTGATGAGCCTTCGCACGCAAACAGCCGCGCGTCGCAGTATTTCACGGGCTCTCAAAAGCGAAAAAACGATGCTGCCCCGCCTTTCACGCTGAAGCAGACGGGCGAGCATGTGACTTCCGAACAAGCGATCGCGACTGCTACCAGCCCTCGGGCCATCCCCCTGGTGGCGGCTGAAGTTTTGACTTGACGAATGCCAAGTATTTTGGATGTTCGCCCTCAAAGAGCTTGAGCCCCTCAGTCAAAAATGCCAATCCCATCCAATTTGCCGCTTCAGCCTCTTCTCCCGTTTCAAACATGCACTGTCCAAGCCGCAATCGTACGAAGGGATTCCCTCGTGCCGATTCGAAAAACTTCATGGCATCCATTAGCGCTGTCCGGGCGGCAGCGAATTCCCCGCGTTGAAACTCGGAGTCTCCGATGGCCGCGAGCAACCATTCCGCCGCGTCCCATTCGCAACGCGGTTCAGGTAATAACTGCCACGCTTGCCGATACCTTGAAAGCGCCTGCTCGAATTCGCCCTTGTCCGCGAATTCATCTCCTTCAGTGGAACATCGCAACAACGCGGCATAAGTATCGTCGGGCAATTCAGCCATTTGATTCTTCCTCAGCCACCCCAAGGCGAGCGTTCAGGCGGTGAGCATACCATCTGGATATCCGCAAGTGTCCCTGTACCATTCGCTTCCCAGGACTCGTAATTCCAATCTTTTTCAACGACGATCTCATCTCCGCTGAGCATTCGGAGAACCAGACGACCATCGCGGTACACGGTCAGGGAATCGACGGGCTGATAGAGAACAGAAAGGGCAGACCCGACCGTTTGAGGTTGTTCCGGGTTCACTTCGATCTGCTGACCGAGTCGGTGGAGCACAAACCGATTGGAGATCGTGACTGTGACCCTGTTGTCGTGCGTGGCTTCTTCACGCCACCATATCTCAATCGAGAAACGGTAGTCGAGGGACAAGCGGGTTATTTCGTGGCCGTCGAGCGCCCAAACTCTTCGGTCGTCGAATTCCTGCATCAGGCTGTTCATTGACGGGACCATGCATCGAGTGGTTGGGGAGCCCGGTTAATTAAGTGTGGGTCACTGGTCCCGCACCGATTCAAAATTTATCCTTGCGGGAGGCATCCGCTCAAAGCGACTCGCGACCATATCGAGACACGACCCCAGAAATGTATTTCCCGAAGTCGCGCCACGACTTGATCTCGTCCGAGACGGCGACGTACTCCTCAAATGGGTATTCGTGGCAGAAAACGTCGAAGTTATTCGGTCCTCTTCGGTCGATGCAGAAGCCCATAATGTCGCCCATCGCCATATGCGCACCCACGAAGCAGAACAGTTCGACTCCCGGAGCGGCCTCGGCCCATTCCCGCGACACCTTGACCACTTGCGGCGGATTGAAGAAGTGCAATCCGCCGCCGCCCGGCTGCCAGCCGAAAAGTGATGACTCACCGACTGTCGCCATGAATTCACGGTACGCTGCGGGCAAAGTGAAATCCAGTTCGATCTCGATTTCCTTCATTGCCGTCTCGTCATAAACTCCGCGTGTCTCGAAGTAACGAAAGACACCCGGTTCTATCTCGATCGGAGTATTCCGACTGAGGTCGCACCATGCACGTAATTGGGCGAGGGCGTTGGGCAACTTCATTTGTCCAGTTTCATTCCTGTCTGACATCGAACAGAGATTCGACCGCCGAGCAGCGGTAATCTCTTGAGATTCAGTCTACCGCCGCAGGTTGTCGGAATGAATCCCAGTCATTGTGCAACGGCTAGTCCGGCGAGGCACGCCTCATCCCAATTCAAACTCCGCCTCGGAAAGCATAATTGACCAAAGCGGCTCGGGGTGTGGGGCCCTGCGGTCTTGAAGCACTCTCGATTCGTCTACGCGCAATCCAACGACCCGAAAACGCTGGCCAGTCAGAGGGGCGGAGCAAAAGCTGTGTCCCCCTATTCGAAAGTCGATCGCAGCCTTCAGGCAGCGCTCTACCGGAGTGCGCGAAGATCGCCCTGTTTGCGCGGCCGATTCTTCAAGTCGGCCGGGCTCAGCATATCGCTCCGCCGTTCAGGGTCTCCGCTCCCCCGACACGGGCCGAAACGCCCAGCCATTTTTGAGACCACACCCGTTCCCGACGTTCCGAAATCGCCCACAAGTCGCTATCAGGTGGATGGCCCAACCCAGTTGGGTGGCATCGGCTGGCATTCCAGGTGCCACTGCCTGGGGGAGGCTTCTTCCGAAACGGGCGCTCCATGGTACCGACAAACGATTGGTCGCTATTGCCGCAGTTTGATACGACAGTCTGGCAGTCGTGCCTGCAGGCGGGCGATCCCCTCGGGGGTAATTTGCTCTCCGCGGACATACAGGTCGTTCAGGTTCTGCACCTTGGCCAGGATCAGCAAGCCGTCGTCGGTGATTTGGTCGGAAGTGATGCTCAATTCCGTCAGCGTCGGCGAACGGGCGAGGATCTCCAGGGCATGGTCGGTGAAGTCCCCATAAAACCAGAGCTTTTTCAGGTGCCGTAATTCCTGGATTCGCGGCAAGTCGGAGTCGTGCGCGTTGCGGCCCCGCAGAGACAACTCCAGCAGTCGGCCCGCGTTGTCGCGCATGGCATAGCCATAGAGGGAATTTCCAAAATCGACATCGTCACTCCGCAACGCGTCCGGCGGAACCGGAAAGCTCTTGGGGCGGGTGATTGTGAGATCCGCGACAGCCGAGCCAGCCAGGTCAGGGCCGCGGAGAGCCGCGAGAACATCCTCGGAAATGTCGGACGCAATAAACCGCACGGATCCATCCACCATCAGAAAGTTGCCTCCCGTATTATCGGGGCGACCGTACGTGCGTGGCGTTGCGGTCAGGCTGGTGAGGGGCCGCCAGTTGTACGGGCAGGCCCAGGGAATGAAATCTCCCCCCAATTCGCCAACCAGAAACGTGTTCGCATGGTCTTTAATCTCAGACAGCGAGACGCTGCTGTTCGCAGCGAGCAGATGAGAGTTAGCCGAGTAATGGATCCGGCCGAATTCGTGCTCTGATGTCTCATCGCGGATGCTCGGGTTGATCGTGATCGGCGGCTTGAATCGAAAATAGGCCGCATTGCGGGGCGTATCCCACGGTTCGGACGTATTGACCGAGTTATAGAGGGGCGAAACGTCGATAAACGGCGACAGTGAGAGGTACCAGCCATGATGGCCACGTCCGCTGGAATCAAATGTGCCACCCGGTGGAAAGCAATTCCCCCACTCGTGGTAGTTGTGCAGAGCCAGGCCGAACTGCATCAGATTGTTTCGGGACTGTTTCCGCCGGGCCTGATCCCGAGCCTGGTCGATCGCCGGGAGAAGCAGCGAGACTAAGACGAGTACCAGGCCGACCACGACAGCGGCCTGGATCCAGCGCCAGCGGGACGCATCGAGAGGCATGAGAGCGCCACCTGCAGCAGGGGGGGTGTAGTCGGACCGGATGGAATTATAGCACCCGCCGGCGATGGTGAAACGCAACTCGCGGGCATGCGGCAAGCCGACCACAGCTTAAGGCCAGCCAGCCAAAGCACGCAGACGTCGAGCGAGCATCGAAGTCGATGTGAGAGACATGGCGCCGGGCAACCGAAACGGGGATGTTGGCTCTGAACAACCTCTCACGACGGAATCTGGATGTTGGCTTAATTGACTCCGAAATAGAAAACAACAGCGAGCATAGCGAGAATGATGGCGAACCCAGTCAGCGTAGGGATTCGGTTCCACCAGTGGCCGATGGGCCGCCCGTGTTTGTCAGGGTCGTAATCGGGTATTTGTCGATCGAGGCCAGTGGATTCATTCTCTGACCACTCGGTGGCGTCACGAAAAGGCCAAAATTCCGAAAGACGAGTCCACCGCGGTGTCTCTCGAAGTTCAAGGTCGGTGTCGAGAAACGTGACGACCCGTTTGAGGAACAACCAGCCCTCCCGACTGACGGAAATCGGATGATCGACAAAATCATCGTGCATCGTCCACAGGACCCGCGAGATTTCCAGCACACTTTGATCCTGCGTCTGGCCCCCTTCAAAATAGGCTGAGTTTCGATCGTCAAACGCGAACGTACTGATATCGCCCCTCATGTAGCTGGCGAGGGCGTCCTGTAAATCGGCTCGGGCCTTGCGGTCGGCAACCATCTTGACTGACGGAATGTAACGAAGATCGATATTCGAAGTCGACAACGCCTGCGAAATGAGTCTACCGCCGTTTGTTGTCGGCATGAATGGCAAACAAAATGCCACGACTCAATCATCACGGTAGCGAGATCTGTAATTCGTGAGACACTCTGCCATCGGGGATTTCCACCAACTTCCCGACGCGGCGGCCGTCCTGAAACTCGCCGATGACCACCAAGAGTTCAAACTGTGTTCGGGTCAGTGCTCGTCCACTCATGGACTCTGTGCCAGAAACAGGTATGAATATCTTGACCGGTTTGCCGGTGAACGGTTTTGCTGTGGCAGACCATCCCCCCCGTTCGGGCGGCAGCAGATGCTGAAACTTTAATTCGGCGTATTTCCGAGAAGACTCCGCTTCGCAACTGACTGCGCTAAGTGGCCCTTCGTCGCTCGACACGTGTACGATCAGATTAAAGCCGCCGTCCCAAATCACGTACGGTGTGGATGTGTAAATCCAAAGAAGGCCACAGCCGACTGACAAGAACGCCAGAATGATTAGTTTTCGCCTCGCTTTAATTGTGAACCGCAGCCATAACACCACTTTACGACGGTCGCCGGCGCAGTTGACGAATCGAAGAATCTCCAGAATTACCAGCGAGGCGATGGACGCAACAAACGTGTGCAGGAACCACGACACGCCAACTTGGACACCGATGAGTGACCATACGGCAACCGTGATGAGAACCCGGACAAAAGCCTCTCGGTTTCTGGGCGATTGATTATTGTGTTCATGGATATTCCCAAACATACGCAAGCGACCTCATGCGAATCGAGCGACATCCGACGTAGCACAATAAGTGTGGGTTATTCGTGGTCGCCGACTGGCATTACCCGTGTTCGGACATGCAACTCCGGGAGGGCCGTTATCAGTTCAGCAATTGCAGCCTCATTTGATTGTGTTCCAGCGACGGAAAGTCTCTTCAGTTGCTTCCATCCCTTCAAATTCCTGAGTCCGGCATCGGTGACCCGCGTCCCGTCAATGCAAAGGGATTCGAGTCCCAGAAACTGCTGGACAAACTGCAGGCCTTCGTCCGTTAAGGGTGTGTCGCCTAAATCGAGCGATTCCAGTTGTGAAAGGTCGGCAAAGTATTTCAGGCCCGTACCTCGCACGGAAGTTCCACGGAGCGACAGATGCTGGATATTTGTTAGTTTCGCCAGGTGCATAAGCCCCGCATCCGTGATACTTGGAGATCGGAGACAGAGGAGATGAAGTTGCGAAAGAGATTTCAGGTGAACGAGATCCGGATCCGTGAAGGTTGGTGTGTCGACATAGAGACTCGTCACGTCGGTCAATTGTCCCAAACTTCTAAGGCCAGCCTCTGTAATGTTTTCAAGCTGAATAAAGGGGCCAGAACGCACCTGATCCACAGGATAAAAGAATTCTGGTCGTACATTTGGAATCCCGTTTGGTAACCACGGCGACCTCACCCAAATATTTCTACACTGCCAACCCATACGCTGTACATTGCGAATGGCCACAGCTCGCTGATAGGTCGATACGGCGCCCCATGTGCCACACGAGAGCAGGAGCACCATCAGGATCCGCAACGACAACTGAATATACCGCCGAGCGCGCGGAGGCACCTTGGTTGTCGGATCGGTGGTGGGTGAGTCTGAAGCAGGGCCAGCGCATATCAAAGCTGTTGATTCGTCAGGACTTCGGTCAGAACGCGGGGATTCATCAGACA
>JAFEBR010000583.1 GCA_018242565.1 Planctomycetota bacterium
AACCGGTACGCCAGACTGTTGACCAGGTCGCAGACGCCTTCATGGTCCCCTCCAGGATTGAATACGACAATCAATCGCTACGCAACGCGGACAAGAGATGCAGGCTTCAGAATATCCACTCGTCCACCTAAAAAGCTACTCCCCGCATTGCCCGCAGGGTGCCTGACTCAAATCGGCCACACCAGTTGAATAGCCAAGTTGCGAAACCTGGAAAACCTGTTGGCAACTACAGAACAAAAGCAGACCGGGAAACACGGAAACAGCCCCGGCAAACTGCACAATTCACGGGACTTGCCGGGCAGGTGAATTCTCTGACAGTTGCACGCGAACGATCTTGCCGCATTCCCCGTTTGTCGATACATGCTGTAGCGCGTCAGGGCGGGTTTGTTTCGGTGTCTGACAACTGCTTCACCAGTTCTTCGCCAACACAGGCGTGTTGCCTGAATCCCGCAAATTGCCGCGCCACCCAGCGAGGCAACGGATCATGAGAATCGCTGACCATCCACTCTGTGCTGCTCTGGTGACGCTCGTTCTGGTGGGCTCGACCCCGGAACCGGGCTGGGCCCGCGGGGGAGGCCCCGGCGGTGGCGGCTTTTCGGGCGGAGGCAGCCATCGCTCGGCAGGAGTTGGCCGACCCGGCGGGGGTTTTGCCGGTCCAAGTCGCGGCCTGGGCCATGGTGCGTACGCCGGTGGAGGATCGCACGTCATCCGACCGGTCAGCGGCTCTCACGGCCTGGCGGCCGGTTATCCCGGACACACCCGGGGGCGGCCAGGCTACCGGACCTGGGGGCCGGGACATGACTGGGGCTATCACGGCGCCGGGTACTCGCGTGGTGGCTACTGGGGTTACCCGGGTTATTATGGCTGGGGACTGGGGTTAGGCTTGGGAGTTGGCTACGGCATTGGCTATGGCCTGTCCGGGGGTTATGGATACTATGGTTATCCCGTCGGGGGCTACTACGGCTATTGTGGCTATCCGGTCTACAGCTACACCACGTATGCGAATACGTATTATGTGAACGACTCGCCTGCGAGCGGGACGGCGGCCCCCAGCAACGTCGGCAGCGCGAATTCGGGAACGACAGCACCACCACCCCCACCGGCGGCCCGCTTTGAACCTCGTGCCCCGAACAGTGATGCTCAAGCCTTCGTCGATCGAGCCGAGACGGCGTTTCACAACGGCGAATACGCTGTCGCGGTGCAGGCCTTTCGGCACGCCGCGGTTGATGATCCGCAGAATGCGCTGATCACGCTGCTGCTGGGCCAGGCCTTGTTCGCCACCGGTCAATTCGACGAGGCGGCCGGTGCCACCCAGGCAGCATTGCGACAACTGGCCCGCGAGCAGTGGGGAGTGACCGTCACGCATTACGCCGAATTGTACGGCAAGCCGGCCGACTACACCGACCAGCTCCACTCGCTGGAAAGCGCCATCCGCAAACATCCCGACGATCCCGCGCTCCGCTTCCTGGCGGGCTACCATTACGCCTACCTGGGATTTACGACCGAAGCGATCGACCAACTGAATGTCGCGTTGAAACTCGCTCCTCGCGATGAGATCTCGCGACAGTTACGCCAGGACCTGCAGAAGAAACACGATCAGCCTGCCCCGCCGGCGCCTTTGGTGCCCGGCCTGCCGGCTGAACCAAAAGACGAATAAACCACGGCCCTTCCGGGAGACAACGCTCCCCAGGGGCCCGCCAGGAGTCACCACCATGATAACTGCCTTCAAAAACACGATCTGCTTGTGGACTGTCGCCAGTCTGTGGCTGACTGGTTTGGCCGAGGTATCAGCCCAGGACACCGCCCCGCCTCCGGGGTTCTCACCCTCGGCTCCCCCTGAACCGGGGCTGTCGTCGGGCAGTCTCTCGGAGAAGAAGCCAGGGTTCCTGCAGCGATACGGCACGACGGCGAGTTCCGGCTCGAACTCGATTCAAGGGGCTGGTCTCGAAGACTCGGTGTTTGATGAGACGCCCGCGTCTCCGCCGCCAGCCCGGCTGACCCCGACGGTGCGTCCTGCGTCGAATTACTCGAACGGGGGCTACGTGCCCAGCGAGCACCCGCCCCAGTTCGTGACCTCCAACGTCTGGGTGCCGCGGGTGTGGTTGAAAGCCGAGGCGCTGTGCTGGTGGACCAAAGACAGCCCGCTGCCGGTGCCCCTGGTAACGACAGGGACCACAGGCATCATCGGGGTGCCCGACACCACGGTGGTGATCGGCAACGAGAACATCAACCTGCCCACCCGTGGCGGCGGCCGATTCACCCTCGGCTTCGCACTGGATCAGGAAGCAGGCTGGGCCCTGGAATCCAACTATTTCTTTCTGGGGACAGCGACCGTCAGCATCGGGGCCAGTGCCGACGGGTCCCCCGTCTCGTCCCCGCTGTTTGTGCCCTACTATAACGTGGCCACCGGCCACGAAGACTCAACCTACATTGCCAGCCCGGGAGACTATGCCGGGACCGCCGTCGTGACGTTACAGAACTTTGTGCAGGGAGCTGAAGCCAATCTGCTGGGCAATCTGGCGACCAGCGAGATGTGGCGCTGGGATGGCCTGGCCGGGTTCCGGTATTTGAATCTGCACGAAACGATGACCTTTACCACGGACAGCCCGAACGTCCCCCCGCATGCACCGGCCTATTTTCAGACGTTTGATCGGTTCGACGCGCAGAACAACTTCTATGGCGGTCAGTTCGGCGTGCGCGGCAGTTACGACAACACGTTCATCTTCGTGAACGGCACGGCCCGCCTGGCGTTAGGGGGCACGGTGGAAGGGGTGACCACGAGCGGAGCCCTGTACTCCACGTTCGGCTCAGCCGCCGGGGGCTATCTGACGCAACCCTCGAACCTGGGAAGCACGTCGCAAGTGCAGTTCGCGGTGATTCCCAGCCTGGACCTGAACTTCGGGATTCACCTCGGTTCCCATGCCGCGCTGGTGGTGGGGTATTCGTTCCTGTATGTCAGTTCGGTGGCTCGTCCGGGATCGCAGATTGACCACAACATCAATCCGTCGCAGTCGCCACTGGCCTTCGGCAATCAGCCGGCGTCCAATCAAGCCAGCCCGGCTCTGGTACTGCATGACAACGACTTCTGGCTGCAGGGACTGACGTTCGCGATCGATCTGCGGTTTTAGCCACCGGAAAACGAAACCGGCCCGCTCAAACACATGAGCGGGCCGGTTGTTGTTTTCACTCGCGGGCCCAGCCGACGGAAATGCGGGTTACGCTTGTCCGCGGCCACACCGAAAAGGCCACTGCAGGGCACAACTCGAAGTCCAAAAGATCTACTGATTCCGGGCTGCCGCTCCACCACCGGTCAATGCGCCACCGACCAAACTGAGAACGACGCCGACAATTTCAATGAGGAACGGCTTCTTGCCTTGCTCCCAATTCTGAAACGCATACACCCACCCAACGATTGGAACACAGAACGAACCGATACCCCACAGAGCGCTTTTCTGGAACGCCAAAACGACAAGCCAGATGTAGCCAATAAACCATGCCAGCGAACCCAACCCAGTAAGAATAAAACCGATCGTTGCCATACAGGCCCCTTTCTGGGGGAGAGGAAGTGAAACGCACCGTTCATCAGACAAAATGATTCTGTCGGTCGTTTCCAGACCCGTCAAGCAGATTATTCCGGGAATTTCCCGCGACGCGGGGCACGTCTGCGGGCGGCAGCAATAACGGGCGTTACCCTCCGTAAGTTTTAACCCGACCCAGCCCGTGCGTCCGGCACAACTGGCCCCCACCCAGCTCATCGGCTCGCATCTCTGACTAACCGTCACGCGGCGGAAGAATCGCCACAACCGGCAAGCCGACGAGCGCTCGAGACCAAAGTCCTTCCGGTGAGGGACCTACTTGCCACCCAGTTCGCGATACACGAATTCGATGTTCTCGACGCGAGTGCTGACCGCCACGCCGGTCCATTCCTTGTACCAGGGGAAGTCGATCGACTTCTTGATGTCGGCCAGCGAAGTCCCTTTGGCGATGGCGTTGGCAATGTATTCCCGCAGTTCGACGAAATAGCGGCGTTGCTTGTCGATCAGCGTGATGTCGCTCACTTCGCCATGCCCGGGGCAGAGAGTCTTCACCGGCAACTTTCGCATCTCGGTCAGCGCGCCGATCCAGCTTTCGGTGTTCCCGTCTCCCGTGTAGTTGAATGGCCCGTTCAGGCAACTGTCGCCGGTGAACAGAATGCCGTGTTTGGGCAGCCAGGCCACGGCGTCTCCCTTGGTGTGACCATGCGCGAAGTGAATCAGCTCGACACGTTGCTTGGCGTCTTCGATCACCATCTTTTTCGGAAAATACAGCGAGGGCAACTGGTAGGTCAGTTGGCCATACTCGGCAGCTTTTTCGTTTTTCAGTTTTTCGAACGAGGGTTGTCCCTTGGTCAGGAATTCATCACGGGCATTTTCGGAAGCAATGGCGGTCGCACCGATGCGGTGAAAGATCGGATTGCCATCAGCGTGATCGCCATGGTAGTGCGTGTCAAACACATAGCGAATCGGCTTGTCGGTGGTCTTCCGGATCAGGGGGATGATTTCCTCGGCCTGATTGGGAAAATTGGCGTCAATGACCAGGACGAAGTCTTCGAAGATGACCCAACCCTGATTGCAGCCGATGAAAGTGGGCTCCCATTTCGATTTGCGGAACCAGACACCCGGTGCGATTTCGGTCACGGTCGTCTCGGTCGGGACGAGCCAGCCCGAAGAGTAGCCCGCCAGGCCGGCCACGATCAGCAACGTCAACCCAGCCACGATCTGACGATTCCGAAACGTCCGCATCTGTCTGCTCCTCGGGGAACGTGAACCACACTAAGCGACGGGTGTATGACACCCGGCCCAGCATCCAGAGCAGGCAGGGAAATGTCAATCAAGCGGGAGGTGGTGCCAGGCGGGTGGGAACGCGCTGCGGGGAGAACGGAGGGATCAATCAAAAAAGGAAGGCGTGGGATCGCGGAGCGATCCACGACTTTGATTATTTCAGGCGGCGGTCGAGCAGGTACAGAAGGGCGGAAGAGGTTCCGCAGAGGACGCAGCCCCAGAGGATGTCGGCGACCGTCATGGGGAGAGTCCATTTTTCGAGGATAGACAAATTGGTCAGATCGTAGACGCCGTAGAGGACGCCACCGAATACGGCCCCCCAACCCCAGGCCGTCATCAGACCGCGACTGCTGGCGAACCGGGGACGGACGAACAACACAAGACCGCCGGGGATGAGCAGGTACACCGGCACCGCCGCGGCCCAACGGGGAGCCATGGCCCCGCCCTGTCGGCGAACCAGGTCTCCCAGTTCGCGGCTGTAGAAATCGGCCATGACCACCCCGAGCCAGGTAATATCCAGCAGCAGGAACACCGGCAGCAACAGGAGCAGAAGGTTCAGGCTTTTCATGTGGCAGAACCTCGATCCTTCCGACGGCAGGCTCACGCCGACGAAAATCCAGGGCTTGGTTCAATTTCGACTGTCGGTACCAACAGACCAGAATTGAACGAATTGAATGTTTTACATCTCGACGAATTGATCGAGGGCATTCTAGGTCCCTCGCGACACAGGTTCCAAGGGGAGAAAATCGATTTTACCGAACGGGCCCCATTGCCGCCCGCAACACCGCCGACTATTATGAATGAACGTTTTGAACGTTTTTATTCCGGTGAGTTCGAATTTCTGAGACAGCACGGGCTACAGCCCGAAGTCCTGGATTTGGCGTCACTGGGATTCCGTTGTTTAGCCCGGTATGGTGGACACCGGGTAAGCTCAGATCGCCCTTGCAGCCAGCAGGTCAGAATTGAAAATTGCAGTCGTCGGAGCCGGGATCTCGGGACTGACGGCCGCTTACCGTCTGGGGACCGATCACGAGGTGACCTTGCTCGAAGCCGCCGACTACCTTGGTGGCCACACGCACACGGTCGACGTCGAACTGGCAAGTGAACGCCATGCCATCGACACCGGCTTCATCGTCTTCAATGACTGGACCTACCCTAACTTCATTGCTCTGTTAGAGGAACTGGAAATCGAGTCGCGTCCGACGTCGATGGGATTCAGCGTCACCTGCGAACGAACGGGCCTGGAATACAGTGGCTCGACGCTCAACGGCCTGTTTGCCCAGCGCTCGAACCTGCTGCGTCCGCGATTCTATCGGATGATCCGCGACATTTTGCGGTTCAATCGCGAAGCACCGCAAATCCTGTCGGCCCCAGCGACCGAATCGGCTCGCGAACAAACCGTAGGCGAATTTCTCGAGGCGGGTCGGTACTCGCGAGAATTCGCCGAGCATTACCTCGTTCCCATGGGATCGGCCATCTGGTCCTGCCCGCTGGGAGTATTCCGCGAGTTCCCGATTCGATTCATCGTCGAGTTTTACCGTAATCATGGGTTGCTGAGCGTCAATCACCGCCCGACCTGGCGAGTGGTCGCCGGCGGGTCGCGGACCTACGTCGACGCCTTGTTACGCCGCTTCCGCGGTCAGGTTCGAACCAACGCGCCGGTGACCCGCGTCACACGTCAGGACGAAGGGGTCGAGATCACGGTTCGCGGTCACGAACCCGAACGATTTGACCATGTCGTTCTGGCCTGCCATGCCGACCAGGCACTGCGGATGCTGGCCGACCCCAGTCCCGTCGAACGTGAATTGCTGTCGGCATTTCCGTATGAACGCAACGTCGCCATCCTGCACACCGATACGACACTTCTGCCCGCGCGACGGCGGGCCTGGGAAAGCTGGAACTACCGCATCTCGCCCGAACCCGAGGCAGGCGCGACGGTCACGTACTGCATGAACATCCTGCAGCACCTGCAGTCGGCCCACGTCTTCAGCGTCTCGCTGAACAGTGAAGAACGCATTGCCCCCGAAAAAGTGCTGGGGCGGTTCGTGTATGAACACCCCGTGTTCACCACCCGCCGAACGGCGGCCCAGGCCCGGCATCGGGAACTGATCAACCAACAGCGGACCTCGTTCTGCGGAGCCTACTGGCGCAACGGGTTTCATGAAGATGGAGTCGTCAGCGCGCTGGCCGTCTGTAAAATGTTGCAACCGGCGTCGGCTGCGGTGGAATTGGCCACGGGGGTCTGATCTATTGGAGTTTTTGTCAGCCCTGCTCGGGCCCCTCGGCTCTTGTAAACCTGATTGACCGCGTGGACACGGCCCGCCGCAGTTCAACCTGTAAACATTAAATCCCCATGCACAGTTGCTTCTACGAAGGAATCGTGAGACACCGCCGGTCGACCCCGGCCGTGCACGACTTTCGCTATCGACTGTGCCTGGCCTATGTCGATCTGGCGGAACTCGACCTGCTGTTTGGACGCCCGGGATTATGGTCCACCCGCTGGCCCGCGGTGGCCCGCTTTCGACGGGCGGACCATCTGGGGGAAGCGTCGCGTCCGCTCGACGTGTGCGTGCGGGATCTCGTCGAAGCCCGCCTGGGCTGGCGACCGACCGGGCCGATCCGCCTGTTGACCAATTTCCGCCACCTCGGGTTTCAGATGAATCCGGTCAGCCTGTATTACTGCTTCGACGATGCCGGACAGGCGTTGCAGGCACTTGTCGCCGAGGTCAACAACACCCCCTGGAACGAACGGCACTGTTACGTTCTCGATCTCAGATCGCCCGCCATCGCCGGGCACTTCTCCGCCACCCAGGCCAAGGCGTTCCACGTGTCGCCGTTTCTGGAACTGGCCTACGACTACCGCTGGAAAATGACGACGCCCGGCGATCGGCTGGCCGTTCAGATCGCCGTGACCTCGGCGACCGCCACCCCGCTGGTCGCGACCCTGGCATTGCGGCGCCGGCCGATCACCCGCTGGCAGAAATTGCGAACCCTGTTGCGCTATCCGCTGATGACGCTGCAGGTATTTGCCGGCATCTACTGGCAGGCGCTGCGACTGTGGCGCAAGCGCGTGCCCTATGTTCCCCACCCCGGCGGCCCGCCCGGTGCGACACCGCGGCCTCCGGTTCCTGCCCCATCCCCTGCCGAGACTTCCACGCCATGAAACAGGCTGCTGCCCCTCAGGCTGCCCCACCGACGTCGCTGGGGTTCATCGACCGCGCTGCACGCAATGTGCTGACCCGGCAACTCGCCGAGTTGCATCGGGGTGAGATCATCCTGGAAAGTGCGGGAGAAACGCAACGCCTGGGAGAAGCCGGTGATCTGCAGACCACATTGCAGGTTCATCAACCCCGGTTCTTCCGGCAGACCCTGCTGGGAGGGTCGCTCTCGGTCGCCGAGACATATCTGCGCGGCGAGTGGGACTGCGACGACCTCACGACCTTGTTTCGGATCTTTATCCGGAATATGGACAAAGCCGACGACATGGACAGCGGTTGGGTGAAACTGGCCTCGCGGGGACACCGCTTGTTCCACTGGTGGCATGCGAACACTCGCGACGGCAGTCGGAGAAACATCCACGAACACTACGATCTGGGGAATAATTTCTTCCGCCTGTGGCTGGACGATACCATGGCTTACTCGAGCGGTATCTTCCCACGGCCAGGGGCCACGCTGCGCGACGCATCGGTCGAAAAAATCGACCGTGCCTGCCGCAAACTGGGGCTTACAGCCGACGACCACCTCGTGGAAATAGGAACGGGCTGGGGAGGCCTGGCGATCCATGCGGCCTCCCAGTATGGCTGCCGGGTGACAACTACCACCATTTCTCAGGAACAATACGCCGTGGCCCGCGAGCGGGTCGACGCGGCCGGTTTGTCTGACCGCATCACCCTGCTGCAGCAGGACTATCGCGATCTGCGGGGCACGTATGACCGCCTGGTCTCCATCGAAATGATCGAAGCGGTCGGCTTCAAGTATTTCGACGACTATTTTCGGAAATGTGGAGAACTGCTGACCCCCGAGGGCTCGCTCGTTATTCAAGCCATCGTCATGCCCGAGCGCCGTTACCCTCCCTACCTGAAAGGGGTCGATTTCATTCAACGCTACGTCTTCCCGGGTGGCTGCCTGCCGTCGATGGCCGCGATGCTCGAGTCGGTCGGGCGGACCACCGACCTGCGCTTCGTCCACGCCGAAGATTTCGCACCGCACTACGCCGAGACGCTCCGGCGCTGGAAACAGACCTTTCACGCCCGAATCGATGAAGTCCGGCAACAAGGGTATTCGGAAGAGTTCATCCGCCTGTGGAATTACTACCTGTGCTACTGCGAAGCGGTGTTTGAAGAACGATATGTGGGTGTCATCCAGATTCAGTTCGACAAACCGCTGTGCCGGCGCGACCCGGTGGAACTCAGCCGCCGGGCCGCCGGATTGCCCGCCTGATCTGTGACGCGGCCGGCTCTGAGTTTTCTGCTTTCTCGATTGAACCCACGACGTGATTCATGAGTTTACTGAACCTGGGAATTGGCGCGGTCGAACGGGGTCTGGTGCCCGATTTTGTGACCCGCCGCGCCATGCGGCGATTATGTGGCGAGCGACTGAAAGAAGTAGACCTGCTGACCACCGCACAGTTTCAGCAGACACTGGAAAGCGGGCCGATTGCCCTCGTCCCCGAAAAGGCCAACGAGCAGCATTACGAGCTGCCTCCGGACTTTTTCGCGGCGTGCCTGGGGCAACGGCGGAAGTACAGTTGCTGCCTGTTCCCCACCCCGCAGACCACCCTTGATGAAGCCGAAGACGCCGCGCTGACCGAAACCTGCGCGCACGCCGAGATTGAAGACGGACAGGAAATCCTGGAACTCGGCTGTGGCTGGGGATCGCTGTCGCTCTGGCTGGCCGAGAAATATCCGGCCTGCCGCATCACTGCCGTGTCGAACTCAGCGCCGCAGCGTGAATTCATTACCCGCCGGGCCCAGGCCCAGGGGTTCACGAATCTGCGGGTGATCACTGCCGACATGAACGCGTTCGCACCGCAGGCCAGCGCGCCGTTTGGGGCACGTTTCGACCGGGTGGTTTCGGTCGAGATGTTTGAACACATGCGGAATTACGATCTGCTGCTCGAGCGGATCGCCAGTTGGCTGTTGCCGGGCGGAAAACTGTTCGTCCACATCTTCTGCCATCGCCAGTTCTGTTATCCCTTCGAAGAACAGGGAGAGGCGAACTGGATGGGACGATATTTCTTCTCGGGAGGGCTGATGCCCAACGAGACGCTGCTGCACCGGTTCGAGCGTGTGATGTCGGTCGCCCGCCGCTGGAGTTGGAATGGGACGCATTACGCCCGGACGTCGGCGGCCTGGCTGAAGAACCTGGATGAACGGCGAGATGACGTGCTGCCAATTCTGGTCGAGGCCTACGGCCCGGCCGAGGCCCGTCTCTGGTTCAACCGCTGGCGGATGTTCTATCTGGCGGTCGAGGAACTCTTCGGCTACGCCCAGGGAAACGAGTGGTTTGTCTCGCATTACCTGCTGGTCCCCAGCCGCGGCCACTGAAACGGAGAGTTGACGACACACGAATTCGCGCGCTCCAGTAGCCAGCCGCTGACACGTTCGATATCGTCTGAGGCACGGGGGCGGCGACCGTCGGCCCCGTGACCAGGCACTCTGCCTGAGCGCTCGCGGACACTTTCTGTTTCCTTGTGATCGGAGACATCGCGATGCAGACGTCACGGACTCTCTTGTTGCTGCTGCTGGGGTTGACCGGACTGGTGCCCCGGGCGTGGGCCGACGAACCGCGCTACGAGTGGCAGAATGTGACCCGGCAAGCGGCCTTCGCGGCCCGCGACGGCGCCGGTGCACTCACATTTCAAGGTCGGATGTGGTTGATCGGAGGCTGGAACCCGGGTGATAAACGGGCCTTTCCGCGAATCTGCAATAACGAGGTCTGGAGCTCAGTCGATGGCAAAGACTGGACACTGGTCAAACCGAACACGTTTCTCGACCAGACGTTTGACGCCCAGCGCGACTGGGAAGGCCGACACACGGCCGGCTACGTGGTGTACAATGACCGCCTGTGGATCGTGGGGGGCGACGTCAACCAGAAGCATTATCAGAACGACGTCTGGAGTTCCCCCAACGGCCGCGATTGGACCTGGGTCAATCGCGACCGCCCCGTCCCCTGGGGCCCGCGGGCCCTGCACTACACGGTCGTGCATCAGGGGAAAATCTGGGTGATCGGCGGCCAGACCATGCCCGCCTTCAGTCCCAGTGACGAAGTGTTTTACCGCGACGTCTGGACCTCCACCGATGGGCGTGACTGGCAGAAAGTTGAGGTGCAGGAACCCGCCTGGCCCCAACGCGGCATGATCGGCGGCAGTGCGGTGTTTCAGGACCGGATCTGGCTGCTGGGTGGCGGTACCTACGACACACCGCAGATTCCGTCACGGCAGTTTTTCAATGACGTCTGGTCGAGTGCCGACGGCCGAAGCTGGAAACTCCATCTGAAAAC
>JAFEBR010000584.1 GCA_018242565.1 Planctomycetota bacterium
GGGCCCCATAGCGAAATACGGCGGGGGTCCGCGCACGTACGTCTCCACCATCGAAGATCTGGAACGAGAATTCCGGAGCCTTATCGAACGGGGGCTGAAACGGAATGTGGACGTTCGCCAGACTCTGTCGCGGTTCGAAACGAGCGATCAGACAGCCATGGACCATCGGCACACCCGATTCGTGACTCGTCCGTTCGCACCATTCGCCCGTGCGAGTGGGTTCGAGCGCGGCCGGCGGAGTGAACGGCGCTGCGGAGGGTTCGTCATCTCGCACCACCCGCAACCGAGGCGACGTGGTTTTCACCGGCGTGACGGATTCCACCGGAGCCGGTCGATGGACTTTGGGTTCCGGTTTGCGTTCGTGTTTCGGTTCGTGTTTTGACTCGTGGGGCGACCGTTCGCGGTGCGCCTGTTTCTCGCCCCAGGCGTAATGGGCCGTGTGGCGCGAGACTTTACGGCGCCAGAGCATGGTGGCGTTGCCGGCGACCACGGCGAGCGCACTGACCGCAGCCACGGCCAGCAAGGAGTTTTTGGGTGTCGCAATCGAGAACAGGGCGGCGAACGGCAGAACGCTCAGCCCCGCCAGCAGGGCTTTGATCCAGAACGCCGGTTCGACGCGCTCACAATTGCGGATGATCCAGCGACTGAAGACTGCCAGCAGGGCTGCTCCCGCGGCGGCACCACACAGCCGGGAGTCGTTCATGACGAACGGCTTGGGAGATTGCAGCCGCAGAAACACGACCGCGGCGACACAATTCAGACCTGCCAGGATCGCCAGCGGAGTCGTGAACCGGACATCACACCAGTTCGCGACGTCGTGCCACAGGCGAACTGCGGCACGACGCGGGCTGAAAACCGACAGAATCTCTGACAGCCAGTCAAATACATCCATGTCTGCGCCTTCCCTGGCAAAAGACAATTAGGTAACGACAAACTCCGGTTTGAAGTCTGGGCTCAGTCCAGCGGCCTTTCGCAGGTCCGCCGCCTTCGCCGTCGATTCCCACGTAAAATCGGGGTCATTCCGTCCAAAGTGACCACCGGCCGCCGTCTTCCGATAGATCGGACGACGCAATTTCAGTTCGTTGATGATGCCGCGCGGATTCAACGGGAACAATTCCCGCACCAGCGTCGCAATTTTCTCGTCAGGCAGCTTGCCCGTTCCGAACGAGTCGACGCGAACACTGACCGGGTCCGCAACACCGATGGCGTACGCCAGTTGCACTTCGCATTCGGTCGCCAGTCCGGCGGCGACCACGTTCTTGGCGACATGGCGGGCCATGTACGCAGCCGATCGGTCCACCTTGGTGGGATCTTTTCCGCTGAACGCACCCCCACCGTGCCGACCCCAACCCCCGTAGCTGTCGACGATGATCTTGCGGCCGGTCAAACCCGTGTCGCCGTGAGGACCACCGATGACAAACCGGCCCGTGGGGTTGATGTGGTACTTGGTTTTGGGAGTCAGCAGGTGCTTGGGAATGGTCTTGCCGATGACTTCCGGAATGACGTAGTCGGCGATCTGCTTTTGATCGACCTTCTCCGCATGCTGGGTGGAAACCACCACGGCGGAAATCCCGACGGGCTTGTTGCCTTCGTATTCCACCGTGACCTGGCTCTTGCTGTCGGGACGCAGCCAGTCGACCGCACCGGTTTGCCGGACTTCGGTCAGACGGTTGATGATGCGGTGCGCGAAAGCGATGGGCACCGGCATGTATTCGGGGGTTTGATTACAGGCAAATCCGAACATCAGGCCCTGGTCGCCGGCACCGTCGCGGTCGACACCCATGGCAATGTCCCCGGACTGGCTGTGCAGCGCCAGAAAAACGCGGACCGACTCGGCACAGAAACCGAGGTCGGTGTGGTTGTAGCCAATGTCGTGAACGATCTGCCGAACCAGTTTCGCATGGTCGATGTCGGCCCGGGTTGTAACTTCCCCGGCCAACACGACGAGGTCGGTCGTGCACAGTGTTTCACAGGCCACGCGGGAATATTCATCCTGAGCCAGCAGCGCATCCAGCACCCCGTCGGAAATCTGGTCAGCCACCTTGTCCGGATGGCCCATGCTCACTGATTCGCTCGTAAATAAACCGCTCGCCATAAAAAAACTCCGTGCTGAATATCCAGTTGAGAAAGAGACGTCTGCTCACCCGGCCCCCACGGCGAGAAAGACGGGCCAGATTGTAGGGATTGTGGGAATTTCCCTCAATGGAAAGTCGCACAAACGGAAGTCCGGTAGTGGAAGTCCCGGATGGCTGCTGTATTTCAGGCTTCGCTGGGGTGTAATGGACATCTGGCGTGAGTTTGAAGGGGCCCTGAAACCAAGGTGCGCGGACTGCGGCGGACACATCTTTCCCCTGGTTTTGGTCGCTCTCGAACGTCGAGTGCCGCACACGGTTTGGCCACCTTGACAATCCCCACCCCAGCGAGCAGACTTGCGGGCATTAGCGCTGTCTTTCGCCAGTATTTACGAGGAGTTCCTGTGTCTATTTCCGTCGAACAAATCCAGGATTGGTGCGGCAAACTGATTGAAAAGTCGCCCGATTTTCCCGCCCTTGAAGCCTGCCTGACTAAGATCCCCGCGGTTTCGTCTTTGTCGCAACTCCCATCGGGGACTAGGGTTCTGGTTCGTGGTGACACCGACGTCACGTTCGATGAGCAGGGACAACCTGATGATGACTCGCGCCTGCGGGCTCTGGTCGCCACCCTGAAGTTCGGTGCCGAGCGAGGCTGGGTTCAGATTCTTTATGGACATCGAGGTCGAGATCCCAAGAATTCGCTCGATCCGGTGGCTGTCTATCTCACGAAACTGTTGACCGAAGCCGGCGTCAAAACGGGGCCGTTGACGGTCATTAAAAGCTGGATGAGCGACGAGACGGGAGAAATCCAGGCCGCGGCCGCAGCGGCGATCGCCCAATTATCGCCCGGTTCGATCGTCCTGCTCGAAAACACCCGGCAGTACAAACTTGAGCAGGCCCTGTGGAAGGCGAAAGCCGCCGATCTCCCCGGTCTGGCTCCGAAATTGACCGCATACGCGAATGGCATGCGCGACAAGATTGCCAAAGTGCACGTCAACGAAGGCTTCGCCGCCTCCAACCGCGATCTCTCCTCAACGGTCGTGCCGAGGGCGATGGATCACAACGCGCTCGGATTGTACATCGATGGCGAACTCCGCACGCACCTGCAGAAAACCCGGTTGGCCGAGTTGGTGATCTTCAGCGGGATGAAGATGGAAAAACTCGATGACCTGCAGGCGATTTTGAATCGTGGACAGGTACGAGTGGTGATCGCCGCCGGCTTGTTAGCCCTGGCGCTCAAGAAGGCCGACGCCGAATTGGCGCAGCAACCGTTTGAGATGGGCCTGGCGAAGCTCCCCACGACCGTCAAAGACGGTGTCGAGAAGGAAAACAAGATCTACGTTCCGCCGGAACGGATCGAACAGGCCAAGACGATGCTGACCAACGCGCGCAAGAACGGCGTCGAATTCGTATTGCCCGTCGACTTCATTCTGGGCACGGGGGCCCCCAGTGACACGATTCCTCCGGATGGAGCCCAATTTGACGTGGGCCCCCGGACGATCGCGTTGCATGCCCAGAAGGTGAATGAGTTCATCGCGTATCATCAGAAGAAGGTTGCCGCCGGGCAGGGGGCCGCCGTGGTGTTCCATAACGGCGTGTTTGGCATGTTCGAAAAGGAAGAGTTTGCCAAGGCGACCAAGCAGTTCATGGATCAACTCAAAAAGATGACCGAAGCTGGTCTGCTGGTTTATGTGGGGGGCGGAGAAGGGGGCGCGGCGCTGCATCGTTATGGAGATGAATCGTGGGTGACCCATTGCTTCACGGCGGGTGGCACGATTCTCAAAGCGCTGGGGACTGATCCCATCCCCTACATCAAGGCGCTGTACCTCGCAGCCCGCTGACTCATTGTCAGGCGGACCTCCCGGCTAATCGGAATTGACCCCGCTGTGCCCCGCGCACAGCGGCTTTTTTGTTGTGTCCCGTCGTCGAGCATCTACCGCCAGTCTGACTGATCCCAGGCTATGAGCAGCGAGACTTTCGTGAATATCGCCTCCACGTTGCGCGAGACGGCCAAGTTGAGACCCGCTCAGGCTGCCGTCATTGAACCGGGCGGGCGGCAGGTCACGTTTCAAGAACTGGATGAACTGTCAGACCAGTTGGCACGAGGCTTGAAGCGAATCGGAATCGTTCCCGGTCACAAGCTCGTGCTGATGGTTCGGCCGAGCATCGAGTTCATCGCCCTCACTTTCGCGCTGTTCAAGGCGGGGGCCATCGTGGTGCTGATCGATCCGGGGATGGGACCTGGTTCGGTGTTTCGCTGCCTCGACCTGGTTGAGCCCGATGGTTTTGTCGCGCTGCCTCTGGTGCAGTCGCTGCGCATTCTCTCGGGACGCCGATTTGCAAAGGCCGTCAAAAACGTCACGGTGGGACGCAACTGGTTCTGGCGTGGCCCCACGTACAACGACTTATTGCCCAGATCGGGAATGCCCCAGGTCGATTTGTCCGATCCACTTGTGCGGACTGCTCCGAATGACCCGGCGGCGATCATTTTTACAAGCGGCAGTACGGGACCAGCGAAAGGCGTCGTCTACGAGCATGGAATGTTCGCGGCGCAGGTCGTGGCACTACGCGATTTCTATGGGATTGAACCGGGAGGGATCGATCTGCCCGGGTTGCCGTTGTTTGCCCTGTTCAACAGTGCGATGGGGGTGACCACGGTGATTCCCGATATGGACCCCACTCGCCCGGCCCAGGTCGATCCCGTGAAGATTGTGGCCGCGGTCAATCGCGAGCGCGTGACACAGGGGTTCGGCTCCCCGGCGATCTGGAATCGAATCGGGCGGTACTGCGAGGCACAGCACATCACGTTTCCCTCAATCCGTCGCGTGTTTTCGGCAGGCGCACCGGTGCCGGTTGCTGTCCTGGCACGGATGAAAGCCACGCTGGTTGCTCCCGGGGCTGAAATGTACACCCCGTATGGTGCGACCGAGGCGCTTCCGGTGGCTTCGATTTCCGCCAGCGAGGTCCTGTCGCAGACAGCAGAGAAAACCAGCCGGGGTGCCGGGACCTGCGTGGGGCGACCTGTGCCAACCATTCGCTTGAAAATCATTCGGATCACATCCGGTCCATTAGCGACGATCGCAGAGGCGGTCGAATTGCCGGCGGGTGAAATTGGTGAAATCATCGTGCAGGGCGCGGTGGTGACACGTGAGTACTTCCGCAGGCCCGAGGCGACCGCCGCAGCAAAAATCGCCGACGGTACTGGGTTCTGGCATCGTATGGGCGACGTGGGCTATCTCGATGAGTCGGGCGCGTTGTGGTTTTGTGGCCGCAAATCGCAGACTGTTGAGACAACCTCTGGTCCGCTGTTTACCGATCGAATTGAACCAATCTTCAATACCCATCCACGGGTCGCGCGCTGCGCGCTTGTAGGGGTTGGGCCCAAGCCGAACCAGACGCCGGTCGTTGTGGTGGAACTGGAGGAGGGGCGGCCTTCGCCGCAGTTGACTGAAGAACTGCGGCAGCTGGCGCGAACCCACGAAAATACCCGTCCGATCGAGCGGTTTCTGTACTATCGAGGTTCACTGCCAGTGGACATCCGGCACAATACCAAGATCAATCGTGAGCAACTCGCAGAGTGGGCGGCCCGCCAATGAGCCATGTTCTCGTGACTGGTGGTGGAGGATTCCTCGGCCTCTATATCGTCGAACAACTGGTCGCGCGCGGGGACCGTGTTCGGGTGCTGAGCCGGGGTGCGTATCCGCGGTTGAAAGAACTGGGGGTCGAATGTGTGCCAGGCGATGTGCGCGACAGCGAGGTCGTCACTCGAGCCTGCGCGGGAATCGACACGGTCTTTCACGTCGCGGCGATTGCCGGTGTCTGGGGTCCCTGGGAAACGTATCACGGCATCAACACTTTGGGAACCGAGCATGTGATTGCTGCGTGTCGAAGACAGTCCGTCGGCAAACTGATTTACACGAGTTCGCCCAGCGTCGTCTACGACGGTCGCGATCATGTGAATGCCAACGAATCGCTGCCGTATCCGCGCCATTACCTGTGCCACTATCCGCACACCAAGGCTCTGGGGGAACAGGCCGTCCTGCGGGCGAACGGTGTCGACGGCTTGTGGACCGCTGCCCTCAGGCCGCATCTGATCTGGGGACCGCGCGATAACCATCTGATTCCGCGAGTGATCGCCCGCGCCCGGTCAGGGCGCCTGCGGCGAGTCGGATCAGGCCAGAACCTGATTTCCGTTTCCTATGTCGAGAATGCCGCCCATGCGCATCTGTTAGCTGCCGATCGACTCGGGCCCGAATCACCCGTCGCCGGGCAGGCGTATTTCATCAATGAACCCGAACCGGTCAATGCCTGGGGCTGGATCGATACGCTCCTCAACCGGGCCGGTTTACCCCCCGTGCGAAAGTCGATTTCAGCTCGGGCGGCTTATGCCGTGGGGGGGCTGCTGGAATGCCTGTATGCCACGGCACGAATTTCCGCCGAGCCACCCATGACGCGCTTTGTCGCCCAACAACTGGGAGGGACTCACTATTACGATGTCTCCAAGTCAGTTCGGGATTTTGGCTACGCGCCTCTGGTGAGCGTCGAGGAGGGATTGCGAAAACTCGAGCCCGAGTTACGGCAACTGGCCCGCGCTTAACTCGGCCGAGTTGGCGAGGGCTCAACCGGCACGACCAACCGGCCGTGGATCCAGACTCGTTGGCTCGCATAATCCGCACAGGGCGGTCGACCGGAATGGCTGTGCCGGATGCGAGGGCGGGTTGGCATGTCGGGTCGGTGAAAACCCAGGCGATATTGAGTCACTGTATGTCGCCCGGTACGATGGAATGGCTGAAGTGAATGACAGCGAGAGTCCCACCCCACCGGTCGTTTAGACGATCCTTCCCCGATTCCCCGACCACCCCGGTGATCACTGTGCCGAGAATTCTGCTGGTTGCCGCTGCTTTTTTGTGTTTGGCCTGGCCTGGTGCGACGCGCTGCTGTCGGGCCGATGAGACTTCGCCTGCTCCGGCGGATCTCGAATTCTTTGAAAAGAAGATCCGGCCACTGCTCAGCCAGCGCTGTCTGGAATGTCACGCCGACCGTGGCAAAGGGGTCAAAGGTGGGTTGAGTCTCGATACGCGGGACGGTCTGCAGGCCGGCGGCGACAGCGGTCCGGTGATCTCGACCGAGAACTTCGCCGAAAGCTCGTTCTTAAAGGCCATCAACTACGGGCAGGATAGTGTCCAGATGCCGCCGCGGGGCAAATTGCCGCAGGACGAAATCGACCTGTTGACCGAATGGGTGCGGCGCGGAGCGCCGTTCCCCGTAACCACGCAGCCAGCCGGTGCGTCGAAGTCCCGAAAAGGGATCGACTTTGACGCCGGCAAACAATTCTGGTCGTTTCAACCCTTGCAGCACCATCCTCGGCCGGCGGTGCAGCGTGCCGATTGGTGCGTGCAGCCGATCGATGCGTACATTCTCGCCGCGCTCGAAGCCCAGGGCATGGCGCCCTCACCAGCAGCAGACCGTCGCACGCTGTTGCGTCGTCTGTCCTTTGATCTGACCGGTTTACCTCCCACGCTGGAAGAACTGGCGGCGTTTGAGGCCGACAACGACCCGAATGCCTACAACCGACAGGTAGAACGGTTACTGGCATCGCCGCACTATGGAGAACGCTGGGGAAGATTCTGGCTCGATATCGTTCGTTATTGCGACGTCGCCGAGCCCTGGTCGTCTGACAAAGACGCCCGCGCCTGGCTGTATCGTGACTGGGTGGTGCAAGCCCTCAATCGCGACGTGCGTTTCGACCGCTTCCTGGAATTGCAGTTGGCTGCCGACCTCTTACCCGATGCGCAGGCCAATGACATCGCCGCGCTGGGGTTCCTGGGCCTGAGTCCCGTGTACTGGAAGGAACTGAAGCTCGATCAGGCGGTCATCAAGTCGGTCATCGCCGAGGAATGGGAAGAACGCATCAACACCCTCTCGGGGGCCGTGCTGGGACTGACGATGGCCTGCGCCCGGTGCCATGACCACAAGTACGACCCGATCAGCCAGGAAGATTACTACGCCTGGGCCGGTGTGCTGGCCAGCCTGAAGCTGTCACCCCGGGCACTGCTGCCGCAGGCCGAGGCGCAGATGGTCTATGCGGCCCGCGACCAGATTGCCCAATGGCAGCGGCAACGCGAAGAATTGCTGGCGAAACGGCCAGAAACCGACGAGAACAAACAACAGGCTGCCGAGCTGGCGAAGAAGATGGCTGAGCTCGAACAGGCCACCCCCCATCTGCGGGAACCGCTGGCGTATGCCGTCGAAGAAGCCAGTCTGCATGTGCTGCCCGATGGTCCCGATCGGACTCGACTCGACTACCGCATGGGGGAACCGCAGGACGTCGCCATTCAGGTACGGGGCAATCCGAGTCTGCCGGGGGCTGTCGTGCCCCGGCGATTTCTGACCGTGTTGAGCCCGGGAACTCCGGTGCCTTATCGTGAGGGAAGCGGTCGGCGGGAACTCGCCCGGAGTTTCGTGACGGAAGGCGCGCCGCTGACCGCCCGGGTGATCGTCAACCGGATCTGGCAACAGCATTTCGGAAAAGGTCTGGTGGAGACACCCAGTAATTTCGGCACGACCGGCGCCCTGCCTTCGCACCCGGCGCTGTTCGAAGACCTGGTGGCCCGGTTTGTGGAATCGGGCTGGTCGCTGAAATGGCTGCACCGCGAGATCGTGTTGTCGTCCACGTATCGGCAGTCGAGCCAGTTCGATGCCGGCCGGTTCGCCATCGATCCGGAAAATCGCCTGCTGTGGCGGGCCCCGCGCAAACGCCTCGACGTCGAGGCCTGGCGCGACGCGTTGCTGGCAGCGTCTGGCCGTCTGGACCTGAAGCTGGGAGGGGCCGACCGCAGCCTGGATGATCCCGAGAACAATCGGCGGACGCTGTATGGGACGGTGAAGCGGCGTGAACTGCATGCCATGCTGCGGCTCAATGATTTTCCCGACCCCACGACGCATAACGCATCGCGCGATTTGACGACCACTCCGTTGCAGCAGTTGTTTGTGCTCAACAGTCCGTTCATGCAACAGCAGGCGACGGCGCTGGCGGATCGAGTCTGCCGTGAAGTGCCTGGCGATCTCGATGGCCAGATCACGCGGGCCTACCAGTTGCTCTTTGGCCGTTCCCCGACCGCACGGCAGTTGCAGTTGTCACGTGAGTTTTTCGCCAGTGCCACTGCACCGGACGCGAAGGTCGAAACCTGGAAACAGTACGCCCAGGCACTCCTGGGCAGTAATGAGGCGGCCTATCTTGATTAGCCAACGCACTCTCAAGAATTCTGCTCGCGACCGCTGGCGGTACCTCGCGTGTCTGGCGTCTGTTCCAGTGCGCTCGCGAACATTACGCGTGATTGGGTGGCCACTATGAATTCGGAATTTGCCATGAGCGATACACGGTCTCCTGTGGGAATCTCCCGACGACACTGGCTGCAGACCGCCGGAGGTGGCCTGGCTTCGGTCGCGCTGGCCGGCGCGTTGCAGGCGTCGGAGGGTGCCGCACGCGGTCCGCAGTTTGCACCCCGTTGTCGACGGGTCATTCAACTCTTTATGAACGGGGGCCCCTTTCAGGCGGACTTCTTCGACCCCAAGCCGCGCATCAATGAGTTCGCCGGGCAGCGTCCGGTCGAAGTCCAGTTA
Source organism: Planctomycetota bacterium (assembly GCA_018242565.1). Taxonomy (GTDB): domain Bacteria; phylum Planctomycetota; class Planctomycetia; order Planctomycetales; family Planctomycetaceae; genus JACQFH01. Next base: position 9,696 of record JAFEBR010000584.1, read on the forward strand.
CGAACCGAAAATGCCACGGGCAACCTGATGCCCGTGCCCTACCAGTACGCCAGGCATGGCCAGAGTGGTTTGGAAATCAGCGATCTGTTGCCCAAGCTCAGTCGCCATGCTGACGATCTGTGTGTGATTCGCTCGATGCACACCGAGAATCCGAACCATGGTCCGGCCCTGTTCATGATGAACAACGGCACGATCGCCCCCTTGCGACCCAGCATGGGCTCGTGGTTTTTGTACGGGCTGGGCAATGAAAATGAAAATTTGCCGGGGTATGTTGTGTTGTGTCCGGGACGGCCTGTCCGCTTTGCCGAACTGTGGACGAACGCATTTCTTCCGGGTTCATACCAGGGCACGTACATCAACCACTCGGACCTGACACCGGCCCGAATGTTGCCCTATCTGAAAAATGCCACGCTCGATCCACTGGCGCAGCGGCGTCAATTGGACCTGCTGCGGCAGTTGAACGAGGATCATCTGGCCGAGCGCGGTGTCGATAAGGCGCTCGAAGCGCGGATTCAGTCGTTGGAGACGGCGTTTCGCATGCAATTCGCGGCAGCCGAAGCGTTTGACATTACACGTGAAACCGAAGCGCTGCGCGATGAATACGGGAAAAGTCATTTTGCCAACGGTTGTCTCCTGGCTCGGCGACTGGTCGAGCGTGGTGTGCGGTTCGTGCAACTGTACTACGGAGATGGTCAGCCCTGGGATACCCATCGCAACCACGATGAACTGACGCGCAAGCTGGCCGCCGATATTGATCAACCGATCGCGGCCCTGCTCGCCGATCTGAAGCGCACGGGGTTGTTTGAAGACACGCTCGTGATCTGGGGGGGCGAGTTTGGTCGCACCCCCACCACCGAAAGTACCGATGGCCGCGATCACAATCATCTGGGGTTCACCATGTGGCTGGCGGGCGGCGGAGTGCGTGGCGGGTTCGCGTATGGAGCCACCGACGATTTCGGTTTTCGCGCTGTCCAGGACAAAGTGCATGTCCACGACCTGCATGCCACGGTCCTGCATCTGTTGGGCATGAATCATGAGCAGTTGACCTACCGCCACGCCGGTCGCGACTTCCGCCTGACCGACGTGTCGGGCCGTGTTGTCCATGAAATACTGGCCTGACGTCCTCGACTTCCCCGACCACGCAGATTAATCTGCAGAGGTCAGAGGCTCAGCCGCGGCAGTCCCGCGGCGGTTTGCCAGCGATTGTAGTTGAATGGAATTCCGGGTGGACAGGATCGGCCACGCGTGGAGAACGCTCCGAAATGGAGCCTGCAGGATTTTAACGACGACAGACAGGAAGTCTCCTCATGTCCAAAGAGAAGCCACAATCGTCAGGCACCCTGCTGTTTCGCTGGCAGGCCGACAAGCTCGAGGTGCTGCTGGTCCATCCGTCGGGAAATTACAACAAGCAGAAGCCGTGGAGCATTCCGAAAGGGCAGCCTGACCCCGGTGAGACTTTGGAAGCGGCCGCCCGCCGAGAAACGCTGGAAGAGACCGGGGTGGTTGCCGGCGATCTGATTCCGCTCGGGTCGATCCGGTATCTGAAGAGTGGCAAGCAGATTCACTGCTTTGTGGGCTCGGCACCGGAGACCGCCGAGCCCATCTGCGCGTCATGGGAAGTCGATCGGGCCGAATTCGTCTCGCTGAAAAAGGCGCGGAAGTGCCTGCATCCTGACCAGGTTGCGTTTCTCGACCGCTTGCTCGCCTTGCCGCTGGTCGCGGCCGTCAACTCGATGTTGACCGATTCCAATGACTCGGGCGAGTGACGTTTTGGGACAGGGAATTCGCTCGGGCACCCAGCGTATTTCAAAGTACGCAGGTTACTCGTCGAGATGCGGCGCGGGCGTTCGCGGATCGATATAGGCCCATGCCGTAAAGGCGCCTTCTGCCGTATCGATTTTCACTTTCGCACGCTGGTAATATTCCCCGACCAGTTCCCCCACAGGCAGATCTTCAAGCAGGTCGCATTCCTGCAGGGTGGCCAGGAATTGCTCGGGGTGCAAAAAGAAGAGCTCGCCTGAAACGCGGTCTCCGATCGCCGGGGTAACGGCGGGAAACCCATGCCGGGCCACCGCTCGTCGAAAATCGACGAGCGTCGCCACGAGGCATCGCTCGTACCGCCCCGCCAGGCAATGATGGTTTTCGCGGCCACGTCGCAGCGTGCCAAATACGAAGATCGGCAGGACTTCATACGGATTCATGCGGCACCGTTGGAAGATGCTGTGCGCGAGAAGGGGGGTGCCCGACGGTGCGCGCCGCCCGACAACCCCGTGCGCGATTACAGTGCTTCGATGACTTTGGTGCCCATTTCGACGGTGCCGATGCTGGGACCCGTGCCGGCGATGTCGCGGGTCCGGAATCCCTGCTCCAGCACTTTGTCGACTGCCTTCTCAATCGTGACGGCTTCCTGTTCGAGGTTCAGGGAATGCCGCAACAGCATCGCCAATGCCAGGATGGTCGCGAGCGGGTTCGCTACGCCTTTGCCGGCGATATCGGGGGCCGAGCCATGGATGGGCTCGTAGAGTCCCGGGCCGGAACTGCCCAGAGATGCCGAGGGGAGCAGGCCCATCGAACCGGTCAGCATCGATCCTTCATCGGTGAGAATGTCGCCGAACATGTTCTCGGTCACCACGACATCAAAATCGCGCGGGCGCGAGATCAGGTGCATGGCCATCGAATCGACGAGTACCACGTCGTACTGGATATCGGGAAATTCTTTCGCCATGAGTTGTGCGGAAACACCGCGCCACAAGCGCGACGCTTCCAGCACGTTGGCCTTGTCGACCATGGTGAGCCGACCGCGTCGCTTGCGGGCCGCCTGGGCCGAGACACGCACGACCCGTTCGACTTCAGCGGTGTTGTACGTCATGGTGCTGAAGGCCTCTTCGCCACTGGCATGTGGTCGCCGGCCCGACGCTCCGAAATACAGACCGCCGGTGAGTTCCCGTACGAAGAGAATATCGGTTCCGGAGATGATCGATGACTTGAGCGGTGAGGCATCGAGCAGATACGGCGAGGGCTTGATTGGTCGCAAGTTGGCGAACAGTTCCAGTTCTTTTCGCAGGCGCAGCAACCCGGCTTCGGGGCGCGTCTTGGCGCGGGGATCGTCCCATTTCGGTCCGCCGACGGCCCCCAGCAGAATTGCGGCCGACTTGCGGCAGGCCGCCAGCGTTTCTTCAGGCAGAGGATCGCCATGGCTGTCGATGGCGTTGCCCCCCATGGGA
>JAFEBR010000585.1 GCA_018242565.1 Planctomycetota bacterium
CCAAGAGAGCGCCCGATTATGACGTTCAGCGTGGCCGATATCGTGACGGAATACCCCTATCCGGGATTGCGTCCATTTGAACCGCACGAGGCCGACATTTTTTTTGGCCGCAAGCGGCACGTCACCGATCTGCTCAAGCGGCTGAAAAGTCAGCGATTCCTGGCGGTCGTGGGGCCGTCCGGTTGTGGCAAATCTTCGCTGATTCGAGCGGGACTGATTCCGGCGCTGCAGGCCGGCTTCATGACGAATTCGCGTTCGAACTGGAATTTCGCCGTCTTTCGACCGGGCAATCAGCCGTTGCTCCGGTTGGCAGAGTCCTTGCGCGACAGCGGTATTTTCGGCGATCCCCGAGATGGCGCCGCTCCGGACGCAGCGCAACTCCGTGCCGACCTGTACGCCGGCTCCCGCAGCCTGGTCGACCGTCTGGTGCTGAACCAATGGGCCCAGGACTCGAATCTCCTGATCCTCGTCGATCAGTTCGAGGAATTATTTCGCTTCGAACGCGAAGCTGGCGGCGCCGACGAATCACGGGCCTTCGTCAATTTGCTGCTGGAGACGGCACGTGACAGTCATGTTTCCGCCTACATCGTGATCACGATGCGGACCGATTTTCTGGGCTTCTGCCCGGTTTTCTCGGGACTGCCCGAAGCGCTGAACGACAGTCAATATCTGACCCCCCGTTTGTCGCGAGAACAGATCGAAACGGCCATCGTCGGACCGGCGCGAATGTTTGGCGCCGAAGTCGCCCCCGATGTGGTGACCCGCATTCTCAATGAAATGGGAACGGATCCCGATCAATTACCCTTGATGCAACACCTGTTGATGCGGATGTGGCGTAACGCCCGGCAACGGAATGCCGGCCCCGAGGGGCTTGCCGCCGCGCGCCAGTCGGGCGAACACATCACCGGCGGAACGGCCCCACTCTGTCTGACGATGGCCGAATACACTGCCGAAGGGGGTTTACGCGACGCGTTAAGCCAGCACGTCGAATCGGTGTACAACGAGCGACTGCAGTCGGCGGCAGAGCGTAAACTGGCCGAACACGTCTTCCGCCGGTTGACGGCCGTGGCGCCCGATGGTCAGTTGATTCGCCGGTCTCCGGCGATCGAATTCGGCCCCTTGTGCGAACGTCTGGGAATCAAGCCCGACAAGCTGCAGAAGGTGCTTGACACGTTCCGCAAAGAGGGGCGGTCATTCCTGATGCCGCCGATCAGCGAAACCCTGCAGCCCGATACCCCGATCGACATCTCCCACGAAAGCCTGATCCGCAAATGGCAGCGGTTAAAAGACTGGACTCGCGATGAAGCCAGCATGACGGCGGTCAAAGCCGAAGTCGAAAAAGACGCCGCAGCCTGGAGTAACGGCGGCCGCCGGCCCGATGACACCGCGATTCCAGAGTTCCAGCTCGTTTCCGCGCTGAGTTGGTCGGAATCACACCCGCGTGACGTGACGCCTCTGGTCCGCGACTTCCTGAAGGCGTGCGTCGATCGGAAGCAGGAAGCTCGCAACCGCGAAGTAGAACTCCGGCGGGCCCAACGACAACGAAGGGCCATTGCCGCCGTCGCCAGCGTGTTCGTCGCATTGTCTGCCCTGGCCCTTTGGTTTGGAATTCAGGCGAAAATCAAGGGACACGAAGCTCGTGAACAGGCCAAGACCCTGGGGGTCTTAAACAAAAACCTGGAAGACCAGGCTGAGTTATTGACCAAACAATCGAACGCGCTGATCTCGAAGCAATCGGAAAACCAGCGAATCCTGTCCGGCCGTTATTGGCGCGATGCGGCGCAGCATTTCGGCAGCGCCTCGCGTGGCGACGATCTGTCGACAGGCTTGGCGTGGCTGGTCGAAGCCTATCGCAATGATCCCAATCTCGAGAATCCCGCGGTGCAGGAGCTGTACCGCATCCGCTTCGGCTCGGTCCTGTCGCGACACCCGCGCATGCAACAATTATTACGGCATTCAGGCATGACCATCGCCGCGGCCAGTCACGATGGACGCTGGATCGTGACGGGCGGAAAAGAGGGGAACCAACCCAATCTGTATGTGTGGAACGCCGCCACGGGCGAGGTGCAACAACGACTCCCCTGCACGGCGCCGGTGAGTTCCATCGAATTCAGCACGGACGATGCGTACGTGCTGATTGCCACGAGTACGCCCGGCACCACACAGGGGGACTTGGCCGTCTGGAGCGTGCACCTTGATCAAGACTGGACAGTGCGGGGCGATCACCCCTTGTGGACGGAAACCCCGGTGCTGCAGGCTGCCTTTCTGGCTCCGCAAGAGCCCGCGAAACTGCCGGGAGTCGTGGCCCTCGGCCAGAGCGGAAGTCTTGGAAACCGGCTGCGGATCTGGAAATCGCTCGATGAACCCTCAACGGACTGGCCTCGTTCAAAGGATGCGGCGGCAAAACCTGCCCACGCCGAGGTGTCCGAAACGAGGTGGTTGCTCGATTCGGCGCTGGCCGTCGCCCCGCATGGCCGTCTGGTCGTGACCTGGGGGGCCGATGCCAACAGCACCACGGGAGATTTCCATGTCTGGAATGTCGCCCGCGGAGATCTCGAGACTTCGTTTACCGGCGTGGACGCCATGCGCGACACGGTCGTCGCACAAGCGGCCTTCAGTCCGGGCGGCAAATGGCTGGCCGCAATTGACCAGCAGGGATTGGTTCGGCTCTGGTCCAGCGGATCAGCCAGACCGCCGATTATCTGGCAAGGGCTGGTTGGCACGGCAACCGTGATCGCGTTCAGTCCCGACGATCGACTCGTGGTGACCGCTGGTGACGATAATGCGGCCCGGGTCTGGGAAATCGTGACCCCCTGGAGTCAGGATGCGCCCATCACCAGCGCCCCGCGACAGCCCTTAACCGAGTTACGACACAACAATAACATTCTCTCGGCCCGGTTCAGTCCCGATGGCCGGTTGTTGGCCACGGCCAGCCGCAATCGAGTCGTCCGACTTTGGGATCTCGCAACCGGCCAGGAGGCGTGGCCTCCGCTGCATCACGCATTTGGCGTCTCATCACTCGACTTCAGCAGCGACGGCTTTCAGTTGCTGGCCAAAATACAGGATTCCCTGCAAATCTGGGAATTAGCCAGTGAGAACCCGCTCCCCCAACCCATTCGGGCCGGTCGCTGGCTGATGCAAACGGCGTACAGTGACAATGGGCGTTACATCGCTGCCGTGGGTCCCTCAGAGAGACTCACGGAATTGCGCGTCTGGGACGCCGTGACGCGTCAGGAAACAACTGAGAGTCCCCTGCAGCATCCAGAATTCCAGTTCATCGAGTATGCCTGTGTGAGCCTCGACGGAACACAAGTTCTGACCGCCGGGCGGACGACCACCGATTCGACCGCACCTCAAACGGTGCTGGTGTGGGATCTTCTCAAGGAGCGCACGTTGACGCTCGATACCTCCCGAACCGGCCCCTTGCGACGGGCGTCGTTTTCTGCCGATGGACGCTGGGTGGCGGCCGTTTGCGACGCATCGGCCCTGGCTTCGCCCACGCAGAGCAAGTCCAACTCGCCGGCAACTCCGCCGGCCGCGACCTTCCAGGTGCAACTTTGGGAGACCGCCACCGGACAACCGCTCCCCGTGGAGCATCCGGCCCAGCCGGGTCCGGTCAACCAGATCACCTGGAACGCACAGGGGACTATGGTGGCAGTATCGTCTGGCAATGCCAACAGCCCCAGCGATAAAAGCGGGGGGACGGCTCTCTGGGTGTGGAACCAGAAGGCGCTGCGCCGAGACCCCGGCCAGGACCGCCATCATCCCGCGACCGATTATTCCAGTAATGCCATCTTGTACGCGGCCTTTTCACCTGACGGACGGTATCTCGCCACGGGTGGGGCTGACGACACAGCGTATCTGTGGGATCTTCAATCCAATCACCCGCTCTCCCCCCCGTTGCGGCACGCCAGTGACATCGTCCATGTGACATTTTCATCCGATGGTCGGTACCTGGCCACATGCAGTATTGGCGACAGAAAGGCCTGCCTCTGGGATGTCGTGCAAATTCAGCGCCAGCAGGTCAGCGGGCAGCCACATGCCTCGTTCGAACATGACGGGCGTGTCAATTTCTCGGTGTTCAGTCCCGATGGACAATTGCTCGCAACCGCCTCAAAAGACGGTACGGCCCGCGTCTGGAGCACGACGACAGGCGAACTCGCGGCCACCTTCATGCACAACGGAAATGTGCAAACCGCCTGCTTCACGGCCGGAGCCGAGCGGGTCGCCACCATCAGCTACAATCGGACAGACGCCAGCGGGCGTCATGATCCGGGGGACCGCTTCGGTGTCGACCGGCAGCACCTTGCCGATCGATATCCTCAACTCTGGCACTGGCAACTCACATCGGATCTCTTCCAGGCCGAGGCCGATACATTAAGCGACTATGCCCGATTGTTCCTCGCCAGTGAACTCGACCCCACCACCGCCAGCATGACTCCGTTGCGACCTCCCCAGTTGAGCAATGTGCCAGCGGGGGCAGAAGATGTCACCAGTCCGACGGCCACTGCGGCAGAATTGCTGCGCTTATGGACCGTGCATCGCGAGGACTTGTCCCGCGGCGGCGAACGCCCCAGCCATCTGCTGCTGGCGGACATCAGTGAAATGACCGGCCAGCAGGCCTTCGCTGTCCGCTGGCATCTCGAACGCGAACTCGCCTTGCGAAGTGTCGCTGCGCCAAATACCCCGGCGGCCAAGCTCGAACTGGCACAACTCTACGCACGGCTGGCGACAGCCTTGAAGGAGCAACGTCAGCTCAACGCGGCGAGCCAGCAATACGAGCGGGCCATCTTTTTGTCCCCCCAGCCAGACTTTTACGAGGCCCGTGCCCGCATCTTCAGTGAACTCAAACAGTGGCAGCCAGCGGCCCACGATCTGACCGAGGCCATTCAGTTGACTTCCCGGCCCCATCCGGATCTGTACGAATTACGGGCAGCCGCCAACCTGAAATCAGGACAAGGCGAACAGGCCCTGGCCGACTGGTCACGCGTGATCGAATTGACACCTGCCGCGCAGCAACCATCGAAATTCGCCGAACGGGCGAATGTTCACAGGCAACTGAACCGAACGCGAGAAGCCATTGCCGATTGGACCGAAGCGATTGCCCGCGCTCCTGCCGCCGACCAGTCCCGATACCGCGGCCCCCGGGGCGATGATTACGCGAAACTGGAGGATTGGTCCGCGGCGGCCGCCGACTTTGCCGCCGCCCTCGAGTTGTCACCGACAAACTACGGATTCCGACTGGCTGTGGTGCAACTCCTGGACAGGTCCGCAGACCCCGCCGCCTATCGTCGGACGTGTGACGACCTGCTGCAACGGTTTGCCGACAGTCCTAATCTGGCTGCAGCGAACGCAGCCGCCTGGACCGCTGTGCTGTCTCCCACAGGTCAGGCCGATTACTCGCGCGCCGTGCGGACAGCGGAACGAACCGTCGCGCTGAGTGAACAGAATTCCTTCGTACCGGTGAAAACCCGCGCCATGTATCTCAACACGCTGGGTGCTGCCTACTATCGAGCCGGCCGGTTGCAGGAAGCCCGCGAGCAGTTCGATGACGCCCGGCGCTTGCAGGCCCGCATTCGCCGCGATGATCCGACCCGCAGCGATACCACGAAAGATCCGCGGCCTCCCAAACCCGCGTTTGGCCCCGACGAGACAACCATCGCGAATAGCGACGGAACCGTCTGGGACTGGCTGTTCCTGGCGATGATCTGTGCGCGCCAAAATGACACAGCCGCAGCTACGACCTGGCTCACCCAGGCCCGCAACGGCATCGAAGCCGAGTCACGCAATTCGTGGCTGGACCGGGCCGAACTGCAAATTCTCCTGGCAGAAGCCGAACAACTGCTGAATCCCTGATGATGGCTTGGCGGCACTTGGAGATCAATCACGGGAGCACGCAGACTCCTCCTCCGTCGCGGCTTTCTTTTGCAACGGCAAAGACTTCTTGGGGACTCAGTTGGCTGTCGTCGCCGAGATCTCGGCCCGAGCCTTCCAGATGGAATCCAGCACGTACTGCACAAACTGCTCTTCCGAAAACGGGCTCATGATGTACGACTTGAGGGCCGCCACGGGCTCGCCGTAATCCGTTTCGCGGTAACAGTCGGTCAGCGAGATGGCCACACCCCGGCCCTGCAGCGCCTCGGCCTGCACGGCTTCGAAAATTCGGCGATTGTAGGCATTGTATTCGCGTACTTTGTCGCGACAGGCGGGGTCAGTCTGTTCACGTTCTGGAAACGAGAAGGTGTCGACACCATCCGGGTAGACACGAAACAGCGTGACCGGTCCAAAATTCCCACTGTTCAGCACATGCGTCGCCGAATGGGCCTCGAGTTGTTCGCGCAGTGCCTCGGCCATTGCCACGAGATGCCCTAACAAGGACCGCAAACCGTTTTTCCCAAACAGCGACAGATTCGCCAGTGCAGCCATCGGGCCACTGCCCGCTCGCGAAGTCTCCAGGGTGTACTGGCCTGGATGGTAAACACCGGATTTAAACAGGTAGGGCATGGCTTCCGGGCGTCGCGCCAGCCGAGTCAACTCTGTCTTGTCGCGTGCCAGGAAGAGGCTGGAGACATACGGAGTGAAACCCGTCTTATGGAAATCAATGCCGATCGAATCGGCCAGTTTCAGGTGTTGGATGCGCCGTCGCGTCCGTGCCAGGGCCCGCAAGGTCCTCCCGCGAAACCCCAACGGATTTCCCGAAAAATCGTAATCGTTGAAGACACTCCAAGCCCAGCCGATCACGGCATCGGCGTGAATGTGAGGGATGTAGTCGAGCGAGAACTCGGTCACGAGTCGATCGCGCACGGCACAGATTTCTTCGAGGTCATCGACACCAAACGCGTCGGTCGTCCCCATCGTGGCGATAATGGCTGCGATCTTATGCCCCTGCTGCAGCAACTCGCGGCATTGTGTTTCCAGCAGGCAGGTCCGCATCTCATTGTCGCGGTCCGCGGCGACCTCCACGACCGAGTCGAAACCCAGTCCCAGCCAGCCTGCCACGGTTCTCCCGGCATAGTGGGCCCGTTCTGAGCAGACGAGATGCACAGGTTCATGAATGCCATGCTGCATGGCACCGGGGCAGGCCTTTTCGAGTCCGACCTTGGCACCGTACAAGGTGGTTCCGGTTCCTCCGAACGTAAACACCCCTGCGGAAGTCTGTGGATCGTAGCCCACGAGTTCGGCGGTCGCGGCCGAAACCTCAATTTCTGCCAGGCCCACTCGCTGACACGATTCTTCACTCACCAGGTTGGGATTGTAAATCGAAGGGAGCAACCCGCCGATAATACTGGGAATCGTCGGAGAGGGAACCACGTTGACCTGGGTCCGGGGGTGCCCCCAGATCAGCATGCCCGACAGATACTCAACCAACCGGGCAGTGACTTGTTCGAGACTCTTGGGATTTTCATCGATACGCGATGCCCGAGCGCCGTCGTAATCCAACGGAATCGGCTTACCCAGCAGGGGTTGCACCGATTTCATGCTGTCAACCTGATCCAGAGCACGCAAAAACGAAAACACGAAATAGGCATCATGTACCCGGTCAGAGACAGGTTGCGGGAAGGCTTGCCTCAGGTCAGTGACGATTTGTTGGTACGGTGCGGTCATATTCGTTCAATGGGAATGGAAGCCAGAGGGTACGGCACTATAGCAAACCCGCACCGCTTCCGTCTGCCAGTCAGAAACCGAAACTGGCCCATCCAGGTAACCGGGACCGCGGCACGGCGGATGCCCCGGTCGACAGAAAGGGACTGGTCGAAGGCAGACGCCAGATCGGTATGATGCGGGCGCAGTTCGGCCGACAGAAACAGGTCCCTTCGCGAACGACCGGTGCTGTGGAACAACCACGCAGAGAACGCCCGAAATCTGGCCAAACGGGCCCTGAAGTAACTTTTGACCGGTCTGCTCTGCCCCTTCAAATCCTCGTGGATCGCCATTAGAATCCGTCCTGATTACCCGCATGGTCGCGGGTGGAGATGCCGGGGAGAGAGTAGGAATATCGATGAAGACTGACGAACTGCGTGAAAAGTACCTGTCGTTTTTCGAGTCCAAGGGCTGCGTGCGGCGCCCCAGTGACGTCCTTGTGCCGCGCGGTGACAAGTCGGTCTTGTTCACCCCAGCCGGGATGAATCAGTTCAAGAATCAATTTCTGGGAATCGGCAAACTCGAATTCTCCCGGGCCACCACCTGTCAGAAGTGTCTGCGGACGGGGGACATCGACAACGTCGGTAATACGGCGTATCACCACACCTTTTTCGAAATGCTCGGGAACTTTTCGTTCGGCGACTATTTCAAGAAGGAAGCGATCCACTGGGCCTGGGAGTTCCTGACAACGAAAAAATGGCTGGGGCTCGATCCGGCCCGGTTGAGTGTCACCGTCTACCAGGATGACGATGAGGCGTACAACATCTGGCATGATGAAGTGAAAGTCCCTGCCGAGCGGATCCGCCGTGAAGGGGAAGGCGAGAATTTCTGGCCGGCCAGTGCTCCTTCGAACGGCCCTGACGGGGTCTGCGGCCCCTGCAGCGAAATCTATTATCACGCGCCCGGCGCCAAAGGGAGCGTCGAAATCTGGAATCTCGTATTCACGCAATTCAACCGCGTCGGCGATCCGCCCGATAACCTCCGCCCGCTTCCCAAGAAGAACATCGACACCGGCATGGGCTTGGAGCGCACGGCCGCCGTGCTGCAGGGGGTCGAAAGCAACTTTGAAAATGATGTCCTGCGGCCATTGTGTGTCGCGGCGGCCGAAGCGGTCGGCGTCGACTATTCCTACAGCGCACCGCATGGGCGGGCCCTGCGACGGATTGCAGATCACGCCCGCGCCGTCACGTTCTGCATTCATGAAAATGTTGTCCCCGACAATGAGATGCAGGGATACGTCGTTCGCCAACTGCTGCGTCGAGCCGTGCTGGAAGGCTATCTGCTCGGCCGGGAAGACGCCTTCCTGTACCGACTGGTGCCGCAGATCGCCCAGGTCATGCAGGCCCCCTACCCCGAATTGCGGGAAACGGTCGAACGAGTACAGTTTGTCATTAAGGCCGAAGAAGAGTACTTCCTGCGAACCGTCGGCAAAGGGGTGCGCAAACTCGAAAAGGTCATCGAAACGCTGCGAAAAGATGGGAAGAACGCCGTATCAGGCGACGACGCCTTCGATCTGCACCAGACCGACGGCTTCCTGGTCGAACTGACCGAGGCGATCGCTGCGAAAAACAATCTGTCCGTCGATCGGATTCGGTTCCGCGAATTGATGGCCGGGCATAAGAAAACCAGCGGCAGCGATGCGTTTTCGGGCGAAGTTATGCAGGCGGGGCCCATTGAAGCCATCCGCGAATCCTGTGCCTCGACTGAATTCCTGGGATACGAAACCACCCAGGCCGATGGCGAAGTCGTGGGGATTATCGCCGAAAACCGGTTGGTCGACTCGCTGAACGAAGTCGGCCATGACTCGCCCGTCGCAGTCGTGCTGAACCGCTCGCCCTTCTATGGCGAAGCGGGGGGCCAGGTCGGCGACACCGGGGTGCTGGAAGGAGCGGATTGTGAATTCCGCGTGCTCGATACACAGCGGCACACCGGGTTCATCGTCCATCGCGGACATCTGCGCCGTGGTCGGTTGACTGTCGGCATGGTGCTCAATGCTCGAGTCGATGCCGAACGTCGGGCCGGAATTCGCCGAGCCCACTCAGCCACCCACCTGTTGCATCACGCTCTGCAGAAGACGCTGGGCAGCCATGCCATGCAGCGCGGGTCGAAGGTGGAAGAAGACACCCTGCGATTCGACTTCAGCCACCCCAAAGCTATTTCCCGCGAGCAGTTGATCGAAATCGAAAATCGGATGAACGCCCGCGTGGCCGAAGGCGCCACAGTCACCGCCCAGATCATGGATCTGGATGACGCCAAGAAATCGGGTGCCACGGCACTGTTTGGTGAGAAATATCCTGACCGGGTACGCGTCGTCAGCATGGGGGAATTCAGTCGCGAGTTGTGTGGCGGAACGCACCTGTCGAATACCGGACAGGTCGGCCTGTGCAAGATCGTCGGTGAAGAATCGGTCGCGGCCGGGACCCGTCGTATTACCGCCCTCACCGGAACCAAAGCGCTCGAAAAGGTCCGGCACGACGAGCAGTTACTCGTCGAACTGGCGCAGATCGTTAAAGCGCCACGGGTCGACGAATTGACGCAACGGGTCACGAGTCTGGTCGAAGAAGTCCGCACACTGAAACAGAACCTGCAGAAGGCGAATGCCAAGGCGGCCGTGGGGTTGCTGGACGAATTGCTCGCCAAGGCCGTGGACGTGGGAGGCGTCAAAGTCGTGGTCCATCACGGGACAGACTGGGACGCCGACACGATGCGGGCGCATGTCGATCAACTGCGAGCCAAAGTCGCGCCGCTGGCCGTGCTGTTTGGTTCGGGCAGCGAAGGCAAAGTGCTGCTGATCTCGGCCCTCAGTAAAGAATTGGTGGATCGGGGCCTCAGCGCGGTGGACTGGGTCAAAGCCGCGGCGAAATTCGTGGGTGGAGGCGGCGGTGGCCGCCCCGACCTCGCCCAGGCCGGTGGCAAGTCCCCTGAAAAACTCGCCCAAGCCCTGTCCGAAGGTTTGGAGTTCCTGAAAGGGAAACTCTCCGCAGGCAAGTGAGTCTGCGGGCGGATCCTCCGCCCAAAAGAATTCGACCGCCCGCCATGGTGTCTGGCGTGCGGTCGAATGGGATCGACCTGACGAATTAGGCCAGGCCGCGGTGCTTCAATTCGGCCAGCACATTTTGCACGATGGATTCAATTTCCGTCCGATCCACCGGCGCTGATTTCGAAATCGGGCAGCCCCCCACGGGCTGATCAGTAAAGCCTTGCTCGGCCAGCAGGCACTGCAGCGTCTTGCTGAGAGCCGCAATATCGGTCTTCTGCTCGGGTGACAATGGCTGCCGCCCGGTTCCCATATTGAAACCGCGCAGGTTGACCGCGGCCCGGAAGCCTTCCGGAAACTCGGCCGAATAAATCATTGTGTCAAACAACGTCACCAGGTCGTATTGCACCTTGCGGGCTTCGTCGAGCTTGCCCGCCGTGGTGAGGTCGAACAACCGGCGCGTGATTTCCGGTACAACCCCCGAGGTGGCGTTCGTGCCCCCGTCGGCGCCAATCAGCAGCAGCGGCATCAGCGCGGCATCCCAGCCGGTGAGGAAGCTGAACTCGGGCCGGTTCGGACGCACCGCCTTGATCATCCGGATCATGTGCGGAATGTCGCCCGACGAATCCTTGATCGCGACGATCTTTTCAAAATTGTCGGCGAGCTTCTGGACGGTCGGCACGTCGATCGGACTGGCAAACAAGGGAATGTTGTAGAGCGTGACATCGATCGGGGTGTTCCGGCCGATTTCGGCGAAATAGGCGTACACCGACGCAGGACTGAGCTTGTAGTAGAAGGGGGCCACGATCGCGACCGCCCGCGCTCCCAGTTCGTGGTAGTACTCGCAGGCGCGAATCGTCTCGCGGGTATTGGCTTCCGCCGCCCCGGCGAGCACGGGCACTCGACCGCGAGACTGATCCACCACGATTTCAATGATCCGCCGGCGTTCTTCCACGGTAAAACGCGTGAATTCGCCGGTCGATCCGTTCGGGTACAGTCCATGCACACCGCGATCGATCAGCCAATCGACGTATTTCCGCAGTTCCGGTTCGTTGATTTCGCCCTGGGAATCGAGCGGAACGAGATTCGGGGTAAAGATGCCAGTCAAACGACTCTGCGCAGCCATGTTGAGCAATCCTGAGTTGTAATGTGCGGTCGCCGCTCGGTGCGATATCAGCGAACGGACTCCTGTGTTCAATGAGCAAGCATAGCTCGCGAACCACCCCCGTTGCAGTTTACGTGAGCAGAAATCTTTATGCAGACATCCCCTTTTGCCGACTAATCGGAAAAGTCAGCAGGACTGGAACCGGTTGGCGCGATGACAGCGATTGTTTCGGGCCGTCGTGGGGAGTTCTGTCGGGGGGTTAACTTCTGCCCATCGC
>JAFEBR010000586.1 GCA_018242565.1 Planctomycetota bacterium
GGTCTGGGGGCCGATGGAGACTCGTATGCTGCCTGGTAAATTGTAGATGTGGCAATGACGATCTGGGTTGCCACAGCCCGTTTCAAAAAGCCGGCCTGGAAGTGAATCGAGCAATCCGCAGGCCGTGGCGGTTAGGCCAAGACCTCAGACAATTTTTTGGGGGGCCTGCCAAACAATTTCTGGTATTCATCGCGTGTGGGCTGCAATCGCACCAGCACTTTGGCAGCGTGGTTCAGCATGATATCAGCCAGTTTGTGGGCCAAGAATGGGTTTCGCAGCCGGTCCCAGGTCTGGTCCGCAAACAGCGCGACATCATCGACATGATAGGCGATCGTAGGGACAATCTCCTCATACAACAAGGCTCTGAGCCAGCGGCAGGCGTCACGGTCGGACAGCACCTGCAGAACGGTTTCGAAACCGGCCGGACCAAACTTCGCGGCCATCGCCGAGTGCAGTCCATTGAGGATGCGGACTTTGCGCAGATAGTACGGAGCCAGGTCATCGACGATTTGAATCGCCGGGTGTTGAAAGAGGCGGGCTGTGCCGGCGGTCGGACGCTGAATCGCCCAGAGAGCATACGGTTCGGCACTGACCAATAGTTTGTCGGTCGACGACAATGCGTGGTCAGTGGGGCCGGGGGTCACAATACAGTCGACCAGATTCTTTAACCATTGGCAGTTGCCCGTGATCCAGTCGATGAATGCGGTCGGTAATTGCCAGTGGCGAGCCAATCCGCCGACAATGTCGCACAGTTTGGTGGCGTTGCCTTCGATCAACTCACAAGGCAGAATCGTCAGTGGTGGGGCCCCGGCCTGAAACCGGGCCCACAAGACCTGCGTGAGTTTGGCGGGCATCGAGACGGGGGGGCACGAATCGACTTGATCACCCGCATCGAGAGAGTAGCCTGCTTCTGTGGCGTTCGTCACGAGGTACTGTAAAGTCGCACTGCGGGCCAATTCCAGCACGGCTGGCCAGTCGTGCTGGGCGGTCACTGCCTGGGATACTGACCGGACAGGTTCCGCGCGCTCGACCAGCTCACCGTCGATCAGGCCCCGAACCAGGACATGAAATCCTTCGGGTTGTGCACTGATCAGATCGGCTCGTGATCCGGGCGTGGATTGCACAATGACCACACGACCAACGGCCTGCCCGGCGTCGTTTGCGTGCTGCACAAATCGATCCACAAAGGCCCGCAGAAACCGTCCGGCGCCAAACTGCAAAACGGTTTCTGGAAGAGATGATGGCGAGGTTGTATTTTTGGCCGACATGGGATTGGTTTGTCAGGATTCAACGATCAGTAACGCGACAAGAAATCTGCCGCACGTTGTCGGCGCACGGGTCATGGGAGTGTTCGTGATCCCCTGGGTGCCCGCGTCGGACCGGGGTCGCCTGAGCTTCGGGAATCATCCGCTGTGGTGTGCACCCCGCAGAGCCTGCTGTCGCCGACGCCACTTGGCTAACTCCCGACGTCGACGACCGCCTTGATGACTCCCGTTTCCGGTTGTGTGTACGACGGGAAAACGTCGATGAGTTCATCAAAACTGGCTCGATGCGTGATCCAGGGCTGGGTGTCGATGCGTCCCTCTTCGATCAACTGAATAATGCGTGTAAAGTCAGCGGAGAGTGCGTTGCGGGAACACAGCAGCGTTCCTTCCGGCCGGTGGAACACGGGGTGGCGGAAATGCACTTCTTCCGTCGTGATTCCCACAAATACCAGTCGCCCGGCGTGAGTAATCAGTGAAAAGGCCTGCGACATGGAGTGTTGGTTGCCGGTGGCATCAATCACCACATCGGGCAAGTGTCCATCGGTCAAGTCACGCAGTTCCTGGTCCAGTTTTTCAGAGGGCTTGATCGTGTGTTGGACACCCATCACCCGCCGGCAGAAATCGAGTCGGGTTTCATTCATGTCCATCACGATCGTTTTGGCACCCGTCAGTTTGACGAATTCCAGGGTTGCCAGGCCAATCGGTCCGGCGCCGATAATCAGGCACGATTCGTGGGCCGCGAGTTGAGAGCGGTTGACAGCATGGCAGCCAATGGCCAGGGTTTCGACGAGGGCCAGTTGTTCAAACGCGAGTTTCCGCGAAATGTGCAGCTTACGGGCGGGCACCAGAAATTGAGGACGCAGGCCCCCGTCGCAGTGCACTCCCAGCGTCTGGTGTTTTTCGCAGCAGTTGGTATGTCCGCGTCGGCAGGCGTAGCATTGCTGACAGTTGATGTACGGTTCGACGGCGCAGCGGTCCCCCGGTTTCACATTCTTGACATCGTGACCAACAGCGAGGACTTCGACTCCCAGTTCATGTCCCGGAATTCGGGGATAACTGAAGAACGGCATCTTGCCGAGGTAACCGCTCAGGTCCGTGCCGCAGATACCGACGGTGTTCACCCGCACCAGGGCTTCGCCCGGTCCGGGGGCCGCGGGGGCGGGGACATCAATGCGTTTCCAGAGTTTCGGGGCTTCGAGGCAGAGCGCTTTCATTTGTCGTTGTTCTCGGGACGTCCTTCGATGTAGTACCAGTTGTGAATGGGCTTCAAAATCTCCAGAACCTCGGTCAGCAGTTTCTGATCAATCGGTTGCTCTGACCAATCGACCCACTTCCGCACATTGTCGGGGTTCGCCGAGCCAATGATGCAGGTCGCCAAGTCCGGGTTGTTCAGCGAGAATTGAACGGCCAGTTGTGCGATATCGACGCCGTTTCGGGCACAATGCTCGGCAGCTTTCTGGGCCGTTGCTCGTACTTCGGGGGTGGCTTTATGCCAGGGGGGTAATGGGGTGTTCGTCAGCAGGCGTGCCGAGAAGGGAGCCGCATTCATGATGCCGACCCCTTTTTGTTTCAGGTACGGGACCAGGTCCGCCAGCATCGTGTTCTGCAGCGTGTAGTGATTGTACGAGAGGATCACATCGAGATCGGTTCGGTCGAGCACATACCGAAAGATATTCATGGGATATCCACTGATCCCGACGTAGCGGACTTTGCCCTGCTGTTGCACCTTTCGCAAGGCCGGCAAGGTTTCCTCGACGATCTGTGACATCTCGACAAATTCAATGTCGTGGCACAACGCAATATCGAGATAGTCCACTCCCATGCGACTCAAGCTGATGTCGATACTCTCGACGACTCGGCGAGCCGAGAAATCAAAATGCGATTGCGCAAACCGCCCCAGTTTCGTGCCCAGGTAATAGCTGTCACGCGGCACATCTCGCAGAGCCACTCCCAACAGGCATTCGCTCATGCCTCGGCCGTAGTACGGTGACGTGTCGATAAAGTTCATTCCCAGTTCAAGCGCCACACGCACCGAGCGCAGCGCTTCATTGAGATCGACCGGCCGGAATTCCTGCCCCAGAGACGACGCTCCAAAAGACAACCGCGAGAGTTTCAGACCCGTTTTTCCTAACGGTAAGCATTGCATGGTGCGAGGATTCGACGATGGAAATCTGGGAAAATCAATACGAAGTGTCGCGTACTATAGCGAATGCACAACGGGCGACGAAGGGTACGGTGTTCCCCCATGATGCAATTACCCGATCTGCAGCCTGGAATTCGCTGCCGTTCAGAATTACCGGGGCTGTCGTGCCGATGCCCACTGCCGGTTGAGTCGCCGATTCTGCAACAACCGAGGGAAGGTCCCGCAGATTGGTGAATGGCCAGGCGATGGAATCATGGCAGCTTGTGGACGAGCATCAGATCGTGACCGTCCGCCGACCAGTTGGTGCTCGTGACGAGAACGATCGTCTGGCCCGACTTGAGAATGTCATTCGCCCGGCACCAGTTGACGACCTGTTTCAGCAGGTCCTGAACCGGGGCATTCACGAGGTCGCTGTGGAGCGGAGTCACTCCCCAATACAGGCACAGCCGGCGCGTGGTTTCGATCGAGTCGCTGACCCCCAGGATCGGCGTCTGACTGCGCTGCTGCGACAAAGCCATGGCGGTTTTTCCACCCCGAGTGGCGACCACAATCAGTTCCGCCGACAATTGTTCTGCCGCCCGCGCGGCTCCGCGGATCACCGCCTCGGTCACGGCAAGTGCCTGTGAATGGGCCAACCCGCCTGATGGCCCCGCCGCCCGATGCGGTACCAGAATTCGTTCGGCTTCAGCGCAGATTCGGCTCATGGTGGCAACGGCTTCAGCCGGGTATTCCCCGGCTGCCGTTTCTCCCGAGAGCATGACGGCATCAGTCCCGTCGAGCACTGCATTGGCGACATCATTGGCCTCGGCTCGCGTCGGGCGACTGTTATGCGTCATGCTGTCCAGCATCTGGGTCGCCGTGATCACTGGCACACGTCGCTCATTGCACATCCGGATAATCCGTTTCTGGAAGATCGGAACCATCGCCAGGTCCACTTCGACGCCCAGGTCTCCGCGAGCCACCATGACCGCGTCGGTGACATCGAGGATTTGATCGAGGCAGTCGACCGCTTCCATCTTCTCGACCTTGGCCACGATCTGGGGTGTCAACCGCGGGTTCAGGCTGGAGATCACTTTTCGCAGCAGCACGATATCGGTGGCGCTGCGGACAAATGACAGTCCGATGAAATCGAGTTCATTCTCGAGCGCCCACGCCAGATCCTCACGATCCTTATCGGTCAGGCTGGGGGTACTCAAGACGACGCCGGGCAGGTTGATTCCCTGCCGACTGCGGATGTCACCAGCCTGTTCGACGCGACACACCACCCGGCCAGCGTCGGCATGTTTCTCGGCGACATACATCGAGACCGTTCCGTCGGCGAGCAGCACGCGATCACCGCGCTGCAGTTCATCGACCAGTGGCTCGTAGGTACATGTCAGCCATTCGGGATGGGCCGGATCGGCCTTGCGTACGAATTCGTATTTCTCTCCCGAGCGACAATGCAGGATGCCGCCCGGCAGTTCTTCGAGCCGGATTTTCGGTCCGGAAAGATCTCCCAGAATTCCGATCGGGCGCTGCAGTTCCCGTGAAATGTCGCGAATCGTGGCGACCACTCCGGCCAGCCAGTTGTAGCTGCCATGGGCAAAATTCAGACGAAAAATGTCAGCCCCCGCAGTCACCAGTTCCCGTAACGTCTCGCGCGAACTGCTGGCCGGTCCTACGGTCGCGATGATCTTGGTCTTCACGTTCGTCAGGTGTTCGCCGGGGGTCAGGCACCGCATGCGTCGTCTCCGAGTAGAAGGAACGGGTTCAATCGGCTAAAAAAGAGATAGAAAGGTGCTGAATTGCAGCGGCGCGTATCGTAGCTTCTGCGCGGGACATTGGAAAACTGAGTTTAGCCAAGGGGTGGGCTTCGTCGTGTCTGCTCTTCGCGCTTCACAGGAAATTCTTTAACGGATCGAGGGGTAGCATGGCTGTCATCATGGTCACTGGCGGAGCCGGATTTCTGGGGAGCCACATCTGCGAGCGATTGCTCGATCGCGGCGATGAAGTGATCTGCGTCGATAACTTCTTTACCGGCCGAAAGGCCAACATCGCGCACCTGTTGAGCCACCCCCGGTTTGAGTTGATTCGGCACGACATCGTGCATCCGCTGTTCGTTGAAGCCGATCAGATTTATAACATGGCGTGCCCGGCGTCGCCCCCACACTATCAGTACAACGCTATTAAGACGATCAAGACATCGACCGTCGGTATGGTGAACATGTTGGGGCTGGCCAAGCGGTGCCGGGCCCGAATTTTGCAAGCTTCGACCTCCGAAGTTTACGGTGATCCCGAAGTCCATCCTCAGCCGGAAGAGTACTGGGGACATGTCAATCCGCTGGGTGCCCGCAGTTGTTACGACGAAGGGAAGCGGGTCGCCGAGTCACTGTGCATGA
>JAFEBR010000587.1 GCA_018242565.1 Planctomycetota bacterium
AAGTCAAAGCCGGCGTGCTTTCCGCAGTTGAACAACTGCGGCCCCATTGAAGCGAGGTTGCTGTGCAGGGCCTTGTTCTGCCGGTACCGCCTTTCCGCAGTTGAACAACTGCGGCCCCATTGAAGCATAACCTCGTCTGGCTTCGGCCCTGCGCAATGTCAGAGACTAAGACCCGATCGCAGGCGCGGCGAATTCTGCCGTGACACACGCGGGTCCGTCCGTGTTACAATTCCGAGAATCGAGACGCACTGCGGTATCAGCCAAGTCCAGCAAGTCACTCACTCCGGGCTCGAACGTTCCCATGCCTGAGTCGCAGACATGTCCCCACTGTCGGCGTCAAATCGTCCCGGGCCCGGGCGAGCGCTGTCCGGTGTGTCTCCGCGTGTTTGATCCCGCCCTGCAAATCCTGGCGGACGTGCGCGACACCGAGTTGCGCGAACTCCAGAATCTCATCCACGAATCCTCCACCAGCCCTGAAACCGCTTTCGTCTTCCCCTCCCGCGAACGCCAACATCGGGAACAGGTCGCCCGCCGGGCCCGCCGGATGCTGCTGTTCCGACGGGCCCTGGTCACGCTGTCGTTCGCCAGCGGAGCCCTCATCGGCAATACGAGCGTCGGAATTGCGACCGGCACCCCCTGGGCCGTGCTGATCCAACAGGCCACCCGCATTTTGCTCTATGGAGTCGTCGGCACGCCGGTGTTCCTGCAGGTCCTTCGCTATCTCGCGATCATGCACCTGGCTCGCAGTGAAGAGTTCCAGGCCGATCCGCACAACGGGCTGGCGAAGCTGCTGATCAGCCCCTGGCCCACGTTCCGCTTCCTGATCTGGGCCCTGCCGGCCCTGTTCGCCGGCTGGAATCTCTCCGCCGACACCTGGTCGTGGACCCATTTCGGATTCGCCGCGGTGGGTTCCCTGGTCGCCGGGGTCGTCGCCCTGGCCCTCTTTCAACCGGAGTCGAGTGCGCGGCCTGATGCCGCCGACCGCCCGTAACCGCGTTACGCCCGGCCGGCAACGGGAGTGGGCCTGGAACGACCTGCCGGCTGTTGTCTTCGGGACAAAACCGTGCCTTTGACGTTTTTTACAAGACCGAAATATGACCCCCAGCGAGTCGCCGAGGTTGTCTCGCAAGCCTGCTTTCGCGGGACGGGTTGAGGAGTGGTGCGCGACGTTGAACGAGGCTTGGTGACGCGCGCCCCCCCTGCCCCCCTGCGCCAGGGGGGATTTTTGGTTTTGATGGGCGGGCCGGGTGCGGTTGTTGGCTGGAGTTCCCCAATGAATGTG
>JAFEBR010000588.1 GCA_018242565.1 Planctomycetota bacterium
ATGGGCTGACGTCTGGCGGCGAATGTCCGCGATCAGATCAAACTCATGAGGTCCTGGTTTCACAACAGCCGAGAGTCTACTTCTGGGCTGAAGCCGTCCGCAATGACCCGTACAACACTTCCTGACCACGAACCACGTAGAACTTCATCCCTTCGGGACCGTTGATCAGGCTCGCCTGATTGAGGATGTAATTGATGTCATCCCAGCGAACGGTTTCCCAGATGTGCAGACCCACGAGCACGTCACCGCGCTTGATACCGTAATCGGCGGCAATGCTGCCCGACTTCACATCGACAACCTTCATGCCACCGCGGTACTTGTCGCGGAACGCATCGAGTTGCTTCGAATTGCTCTTGAGTTTCTCAAGCTTCATGCCCAGGACGTCCCAGCAGCGGGTCGCGATCGACTCTTCCGTATTCTGCGTCTTGGGACGGGCGACATTCACCGGCCGGGTCGCCTTCACATTCCGGGCCAGCAGCTTCGAATCATCGACCCGTGCCAGTTGCACGGTCAGCGTCACCGGTTCCTGATCGCGCAGCACGACGACATCCACCGGCGCCCCGGCGGATTGCCCCAGGAAGGCCCGTTCCAGATCGGCCAGATCCTGTACCGGGATGGCCCCCACGCGGGTCACGATGTCACCCGCATGAAAGCCCGCCGAGGCGGCCGGACTGTTCGGTTCACAGGTGTCGATCACCAGCTTGCGTTGATCGGGGGTCTTGATGTCGTGTCCCACGATCCCGTGGTAGTTGTGGTCGAGCTCGCGAATGTCGAGGAGCGCCGCGATATAACCCCGGGCATCGTCGATGGGAATCGCAAAACCGATCCGCTGGGCGCCGGCCCGAATGGCGACGTTAATGCCGATGACTTCGCCATCCAGGTTGATCAGCGGTCCGCCGCTGTTGCCGGGATTGATGCTCGCGTCGGTCTGCAGCAGGTTCTTGTACGCCTGGTGCTCGTTGACTTCGACGTCGCGCGACAGCGAACTGATGATGCCCTGCGTCACGGTGTGCTCGTAGCCGAAGGCGTTGCCGATTGCCAGCACCGTTTCGCCAAGCTCCAGATCCGATGACGTCCCCAGCGGCATGACCGGCAACGGCCGGGCGGCGTTGATCTTGATGACCGCCAGGTCCTGGGTGGCATTCACCTTGACGACTTTCGCCGCGTAGGTGCTGCCATCAAACAGCACGACGCGCAGCGATTCGACGCCATGCACGACATGCTGGTTGGTGACGATGTAACCGCGCTCGTCGACGATGATGCCGGTCCCCATCCCGTTGACCTTGCGGCCGGGAGTGGAATCGGGATCGCGATCGCGCGTGGCCACCCGTTCGCTGTGGATATTGACGACCGCCGACTTCGCGCGTCGCACGGCGCGACGGGCAGCCGTCTCACGGGCGGCGGAAGCGTGCAGGTCTGTGTGAACAGTACAGCTCAACAGGAGAACCGCACACAACGACAGAGAGATGACCCTCGTGTGCATACGCTGTATCTTTTCGTTGGCAAGCCGGTTGATAGTCGGTGGAATCGACTGCCAGAACCGGTCGAACCAGTGTTGGCAATCCTGCAAGTCGGAGCGCGATTCCGCAAAACTCCGAAAATGCAAATCGTCTGGCATTCACGGGTTGCTTGAAAACCGGCAATTTGATGAGGCACAGTTTGCCCAGTCGGAATGCAGGTCGCTTTGTGCCGAATGCAGCGCCTCGCGATCCCGAGAATTCCCCAGAATTGCCACAATCGTTAAAATTCCATCAAGTCGGCAGGACGCTCCTCGACGGTTGTGGGCGCACCCCGGCGATACGATCGTTACTGTCGCTGCCACCGGAACTCGGCGGGGCGCAAATTCGCACTCTTCGGCAAGGTTTGCCTACATGACACGGCGGGAAAAACTGGAAAAGCTGCTGGCGGACACGCCCGGCGACCCCTTTCTGATCTATGCGCTGGCCCTCGAAGTCGCCAAGGCGGGTGACCCGCACACAGCGATCACCCGCCTCACCGACCTGGCGGCGAGCCACCCGGATTATGTCCCCACCTACTTCCAACTGGCCCAGTTGCAAGTCGGCCAGGGACTGACGGCAGACGCCAGGCCCGTGCTTTTACGTGGCGTGGAAATGGCCCGCCGGGCCGGCGATTCACACGCCGAAGGGGAACTGCGAGGATTCCTCGATCAGTTGATGTAGCCCACCGTCCGTCCGCCACGACGTCGTCCCTCCGCACAACCGGCATTGTGCGAGCAATCGCTACAGCCGGTACAGCTTACCAGGCCGCCTGCCGGGAATCTTTCGCATCCGGACTGCCTGACGCACGGCCTTCCTCGCATCGATGCCCAATGTCCCCCTTGCATCCTGATCAACACGAGCCGGCCAGAGCGATCGTCCAGTGCCGGTCGGTCGTCTGGCACGCGGCTTCCTGGGGTAACCCCGCGTCGCGCAGCAAGTCGCGAACTTCTGCGAGGGTCAGAGCCGCGTGCAGGGAATCACGAAACATCTGCCGCTGGTGGTCATTGCTGTCTCCCGCGTAGGTCGCCACCAGACGGTCGAGGGTCTCCAGGTCGTCTGGGCGTAACAGGTCGCGGACAAACAACACGCCCCCGGGACGCAGCACCCGCACCATTTCGCGGAACGCGGACCGAGGCTCGGGAATGTGGTGGATAATGCTGTTGGAAACGACCGCCGCAAAAGTCCCCGTCGGAAACGGCAGGGCCTTCGCATCGATCTGCTGCAGCGTGATGCGATCCGTCAGGCCGGCCCGCACGACGTTCTGCCGCCCCAGTTCCAACATGTGTGCGGCCAGATCGACTCCAACGATTTTCATCTCCGCCTGACGCCGGCAGATTTCGATCGGAATCTGCGCCGTTCCCGTGCCGACATCCAGCACCGTCCAGTCGCTGCCGCCCGGGGCCGAGACGTGACACAGTGCCAGAAAATCCGAGGCGAACACCCGATTCACCTGCGAGTGATCCATCTGGTCGTAGTCGGCTGCCTCGGCGGCCGTATCCATCACTTCTGTTTCGAGAATCCGGGGCAACATGGAAATATCGCCTTTCGAAAGTGCACAGAGACCGGCGGGAATGCAAACACGTCCTGCCACCGAAATGGGTGGCAGGACGTGTAAAAAACTCAACCAACGCGACTCACGAACGATCAGGCCTTATCTCCCGCGGGGGGCTCGGTCGCCGCGCCCACCGCGGCCAGTTCGGCATCGCTGTCAGCGACCGTCGCGGAATCGAAGCTCAAGTGCTTCTGATCGCCCGTCTCGGTGACGTTGACCATGATCTGGTTCTTACCTTCGAAGCCGCCCCGCAGCAACTCTTCCGAGAGCGGATCTTCGATAAAGCTCTCGATCGCACGACGCAAAGGCCGGGCGCCGAAGTCGAGGTCGGAACCTTTCTCGATCAGGAATTCCTTGGCGGCATCGGCCAGAACCAGTTTCAGACCGCGTTCCGCCAGACGTTCGCGAACCTTCGCCAGTTCGATATCGATGATCTGCTTGAGATTCTCTTTCGTGAGGTGGCGGAAGACGATGATATCATCGACACGACCGAGGAATTCGGGCTTGAACTCGCGTTCGATTTCGTGCTTCAGACGTTCCTTCATCTTGCCGTAGCTCGAATCTTCGTCCTTCTTGCCGAAGCCGAACACGTCACCCGCGTGAATGGCACTCGCCCCCACGTTGGTCGTCATGATGATGACCGTATTCTTAAAGTCCACCTTGCGGCCGAAGCTGTCGGTCAGATGTCCTTCTTCCATGATCTGCAGCAGCATGTTGAAGACGTCGGGGTGTGCCTTTTCGATTTCGTCGAGCAGCACCACCGCGTAGGGCCGACGACGGATCTTCTCGGTCAACTGTCCCCCTTCTTCGTAGCCGACGTAGCCCGGGGGCGCCCCGATCAGGCGGCTGACGTTGTGCTTCTCCATGTACTCGCTCATGTCGATCTGGATCAGCGCATCGGAATCGCCGAACATGAACGCCGCCAGCGATTTAGCCAGCAGGGTCTTACCGACCCCCGTGGGACCAGCGAAGATGAACACGCCGGTCGGACGTTTGGGATTCTTCAGCCCGCTGCGACTGCGGCGGACCGCCTTGGCGATCGAGGTGATCGCTTCGCCCTGGCTGATCACGCGCTTCTGCAACTCGGCTTCCATCTCGAGCAAGCGGGCCGCATCGGCCTTCGACAGCCGGGTCAGCGGAATGCCCGTCATTTTCGAGACCACCTCGGCGATCACTTCTTCATCGACGAGACCGTCTGATTCCTGGGCCTTTTCGCGCCAGTCGCGAGACAGGTTCTCTTTCTCCTTCTTCTTCTTGTCGGCCTTGTCACGGAGCGAAGCCGCCTTCTCGAAGTCCTGACTGGCCACCGCTTCTTCCTTGGCCTGGTTGAGACGTTCAATCTCTTCTTCCAGTTCCTTCAGATCGGGCGGACGAACCATCGACTTCAGGCGAATGCGGGCCCCGGCTTCGTCGATCACGTCGATCGCCTTATCGGGCAGACAGCGTCCGGTGATGTACCGCGACGACAATTCGACGGCCGCTTTCAGGCCTTCGTCGGTGATCCGCACGCGATGATGCGCCTCGTAGCGATCACGCAGCCCCTTCAGGATCTCGACCGCTTCGTCGGGGCTGGGTGGCTCGACGAGCACGGTCTGAAAGCGTCGTTCCAGCGCGCCGTCTTTTTCGATGTACTTCCGGTATTCATCGAGCGTCGTAGCGCCGATGCACTGCAGTTCGCCTCGGCTCAAAGCCGGCTTCAACACGTTGGAGGCATCGATGGCCCCTTCGGCCCCGCCCGCCCCGACCAGCGTGTGCAGTTCGTCGATGAACAGAATCGTATTCTTCGCTCGGCGGACTTCGTTCATGACCGCCTTGATGCGTTCTTCGAACTGGCCGCGATACTTCGTACCGGCCACCATCATGGCCAGGTCGAGCACCACGATCCGCTTGTCGCGGAGCAGTTCGGGAACGTTGTTGTCGACCACCATCTGGGCGAACCCTTCGACGATGGCGGTCTTACCCACGCCCGCTTCACCCAGCAGCACCGGGTTGTTCTTCTGGCGCCGGCTGAGAATCTGGATCACCCGTTCGATTTCGTTGGTACGGCCGATCACGGGATCGAGTTTCCCCTGTCGTGCCAGTTCGGTCAGGTCACGACCGAAACTGTCGAGCGCCGGAGTCTTGCTCTTGCCCCCCTTGGGATTGGGGTTGCCGCTGCCACCGCCACCGCCGCCACTGGGAGCCCGTTCGCCTGATTCCGAGGTTTCCATGCCGTGCCCGAGCAGGTTGAGCACTTCTTCACGGACGTCTTCGAGTTTCAGACCCAGATTCATCAGGACCTGGGCCGCCACCCCTTCCTGTTCGCGCAACAGGCCCAGCAGAATGTGCTCGGTGCCGACGTAGTTGTGGTTCAGATTGCGGGCCTCTTCCATCGAGTACTCGATGACCTTTTTTGCGCGAGGCGTCTGTGGCAATTTGCCCATCGTGACCATGTCGGGGCCCGACTGCACGATCTTTTCAACTTCCAGACGGATCTTGCGCAGATCGACATCGAGATTCTTCAGCACGTTGGCCGCGACCCCAGACCCTTCCTTCACCAGCCCCAGCAGAATGTGCTCGGTCCCGATGTATTCATGGTTGAAGCGCTGCGCTTCCTGGTTGGCCAGTTGCATCACCTTGCGGGCCCGATCGGTAAAGCGCTCGTACATATGTGGTTCTCCTGATTTTCCCGACTGCATCTCCACCCGTCAGGCATCTCACGGGCTGGCGAAACGGCAGGGTAATAGTCAAAAATCCTGGTCACTGTAAATATGTGCAATCCCTATGCCAAGTCTGCCAGCCACCGCCGATCGTCGCGGGGGACAAGAAACCAGACACGCTGGCCAGGGAGAGGTTCGAGTTTCACGCGCCAGTGGCAATATCATGGCCCAAAGCCGGCTGTGGACTCCGTCATTCCCTTGCATGTGATTGGTCATTCCAGTTTCGCCGGCCGCCTTGCCGTCTCCAACTGCCGTTTTGGCAGAGCCGAACATCGCCTGATCGACACCACCGTTACGACCGTTACCATCCGCAATTCTAGTTTGCGGCAGGAGTTCAGGCAAGCCGGGCGGTACCGCTGGTAATGATTACGAGGCGCACGCCGCAGTTGATCAACGTTCGCATCCTGCTTTCCGATCCAATTACAGTCATTGTGCGCATCTTGGGGCGAAAGGACATTGGATCGATGGAATCGGAAATCGTCGCGACGACCGAGCCGCAACACTCGCCGGACCTCCGCCCCGCCGGGATTCGACGCCGCACCGTACTGCTCTCGCTCGTCTCCCTGGCCGCTGGCATCGGAGTCACCCGCTGGATCGATCAGGTCCGATACGAACGCTTTCAGGGATTCCTGCAAGCCCGCTATCGCAATGTCGTTTCCGTCCGGGATGCCGAGGTCGTCGAAATCCTGGTCAGCCCCGGCGAAATCGTCACCGCCGGCCAGCCGATTGTGCGTCTCAAAGATTCTGAATTTCAGCGACAACTGGAAGCCAAACGCCACGAAATTGAGTCGCTCGAACTGCAACTCGCGCAGTGCCAGGCCAAACTCGAAGTGGAACTCGACGTCCGCCGCCAGCAGATTCTCGACCGGATTTTCGACGCCCGCCTGAAAGCCGCTCAGGCGTCGCGCAACCCACCCGCCTCGTCTCCGGCCGTCGCCGCCAAGTCCAGAACGAACTACTCGCAGACGTCGCAGTCGGTGACGCAGCGCAAACCGAAGCCCTACCCCACCATCGACCGCAGCGTCGCGAACCGGACGGGCAGCAAAATCTCTCCGGCCTCGGCACAGCCCCCTGCCCAGTTGCCGCAGTCGGAATTCGATCTGTGTACCCGGCACATTGAAGATCTCGAACGGATGAATCGGGAACTGCCCGAGAAAATCAGCCGCATGATGGGAGTGGACCTGGCACAGGCCCACCTCGATCATGCCCGTGCCGAACTGGCGACACTTGAATCGCAGGAACGACAACTCACCCTCACGGCGGAAACCTCGGGACTGGTGGGCGTGCTTCGCAAAAACGTGGGAGACCACGTCACCCCCTACGAATCGATCGTGCAATTGCTCGATGAAGAACAGCCGTATCTGGGCATGCAGATTCCCTCGTCACGGATCGCCGACTTTCCCCCGGGGACACTCGTGAGTCTCGTGTTCCCCGGCAAGATCGCCGGCAAAGGACGTGTGGTGGAAGTGCCTCCCCAGACCTCGGCGATTGCGGACGTCGGTGCCAGCGGATCGGAAACCCGCATCGGCGTCCATATCGAACCGGTCGGCACCCTATGGCCGAATCTGCCGTTCGGCTCGGTCGTCGAAGTTCGCCGGCAGCGATAGTCGGCCGGTATCGACAACACCGAGTACGCGAAACTGGTAACAACCCGATCCGCGGGCTGGCAGAATTCCGCGTGAGTCGAGGTGTCCCCCGATGCCCGCCGCTACTTGCGGCGGCGACGTTTGCCAGGACCGGGGCCGCGGCCCGGCGGCTTGCCCGGCCCGGGTTTCTGACCGCGATGTTTCCCCCCCGCGTGTTTTGCGCCACCGCCCGCGGGCTTGTCGCGCCGCTCGCCGGACTTAGGGTGCGGTCGGCTCCCGGACTTGCCCCCCGAAGACCCGGTCGACTCGCCGCCGGCAACCGGTCGTCTTGGCTGTTCCGCCAGACGCCGTTTCAAACTGGCTGCCGCACGCGACCCGACCAGACGTAAATCAAGCTGCCGACGGTCGACATCGACATGCGCGACCACGACTCGCACGCGTCCCCCCAGGCGATATTGCCGGCCCGTACGACGGCCTTCCAGCAGGTGATGCGACATTTCATACGTATAATAGTCGTCATCGAGTGTCGACACGTGCACCAGGCCCTCGGCGGGAATCTGTTCGCCCTGGCAGAAGAATCCCCAATCCTGCACGCCCGTAATGATGGCGTCGAATTCGTCGCCCAACCGGGTGGACATATACGTCAGCAGTTTGACTTTGACCAGTTCGCGCTCTGCCTGCTCGGCCCGCCGTTCCGTCCGCGAGCAATGTTCTCCTTTCACCAGCAGTTCGCTGATCCCTGGAATCGGGGTCTCGCGGTCTTTGCGGATGTGAGCATCCAGCAAGCGGTGGATGGTCAGATCGGGATAACGGCGGATCGGGCTGGTGAAATGGCAATAGTTGTCGGCCGCCAAGGCGAAATGCCCCAGGGCTTCCGGCGAGTAACTGGCCTGTTTCAGGCTCCGCAAAAAGGCGTAGTTGATCGAAAATGTGTGCGTCGATCCCTGGACCTTGTTCAAAAGTCGCTGCAGATCCTCGCGGCTCTGGTATTTTTTCAACGTGTAGCCCAGCGAGGTCACAAACTTTCCAAACGTCCGCAGTTTCGCCTCGTCGGGATCGGGGTGCGTCCGTCTGAGAAACGGAATGCCGTGGTCATCGAACTCGGTCGCCACCGCCATGTTGGCAGCCAGCATGAACTCTTCAATGATCTGATGGCTCGGATCATGCGGCGTGACGTGGGCCCCTGAGACTCGACCTTTCTCATCGAAGTCAATTTTGACTTCGGGCATCGTCAATTCCAGCGCTCCGTGCTCGAACCGGCGCCGCCGCAACAGCATGGACAGTTCATACATCTCGGCCAACAACTTGCGGACCTTCGCCGAGACGCGGGTTTTGAAGCGCTCAGGCTCGCGCACGATCGGCATCACTTCTTCGTAGGCAAACCGCTTCGTGACCTTGATCGCGGTGTTGGCAAACTCGGAATGCAACAACACCCCCTCGGCGGAGTATTCGAGAAACGCCGATTTCGTATAGCGGACCCGTCCCTGCTGCAGGCTCGCCAACCCGTTGGAAATCAACTCGGGGAGCATCGGCAGCACCCGGTCAGGCAGGTACACACTGGTTCCCCGCCGGTAGGCCTCGTGATCGAGAGCCGTTCCCGGCTGCACAAAATGCGCCACATCGGCAATGTGTACACCCAAATGCCAATGTCCGTCGTCTGACCGGGTGAGCGAAATGGCGTCATCGAAATCGCGGGCATCGACCGGATCGATCGTGACAATTGTTTCCGCCGTGAGATCGCGCCGGTCTCCCAGGTCGTTTTCGTTGAAGCGCTCGGCGGCGTCGCGAGCCGTCTCGAGCACCTCTTCGGGAAACTCGTCGGGCAAACCGAATTCGTGAATGATCGAGAGCGTATCGACCCCCGGCCTGCCGCGGGGGCCCAGCACTTGCGTGAGCACCCCTTCCCCGGCCACCGCGTGACTGGGAAAGCGCACCATTTCAAACACGACTTTATCACCGGGGCGTGCTCCCTTAGCGCCCGGGTCGCCGACGAAGACCGGCTCGTTCAAGGTCGTGCCATCGACGCGGACATATCCTTGACCGTCTTCGACCCCATAGGTTCCGACGAAGGTCCGCGTGGAGCGCTGCACGATCTCCACGACGCGTCCGCGCAACCGCCCCCCGTCCCGATGCTGCAACTGGACGAGCACCTGGTCACCAGTGTGGGCGTCTTTCAGATCGTGAGCCGCGATAAAGACATCGGCCGCTCGGGGATCCGCCGGCTCCGGCCCACCGGCCACTCGCCGGGGAATCAAGTACCCGGCCCCCGACAAGGTCTTTTTAATGGTCCCTTCGACGAGATTCGTCTCCAGATTCCCGCGTAACTCGCCTCGCGCGGTCTGACGGATTTTGCCATCCGCCAGCAGCGCTCCCACCAGGGCCCGGAACTCGCGCATCCGCTTTTTGGTGATATTCAGTTCACGAGCCAGCACTTCGGCTGCTACCGGGCGATACCCCGGCCGAG
>JAFEBR010000058.1 GCA_018242565.1 Planctomycetota bacterium
CGATGTTAGCCAAAAAGACTGGCACCGGACAGATTCCCCCAAAGTCGTGGGATCGCTCCGCGATCCCACGCCGTTTCTTTGTGTGTGAATTCAGCCTGTTCCGTCAGAAACAGTCCACGACTCGGCCGCGCCAAGACCGTTGTGAATACGAACTCTGCGGAAGCTTTTGGTTGACAACCCGCCAGTGCCCGCCGAACACAATCCGCTGACAAGTTACAAACTTGTCCCACGAAAGTTGTGGATCGCCCCGCGATCCCACGGCCAGACTGATCACGAATCTTTGCTTTCCCTATTGGCCGAAGCCCCACCGCCGCACGAACTCTTTTTGAACATGCGTTTCCGGTGCTTCGGCGTCAGCCTTGGCATCTGTTCGTCGCAGATAGCGAATCATCTGCAGGACGTTGTCGCCGGTGGCCATTCCGTGGCGGACCAGGAAGCAACCGACAACGAGGGCCGTTCTGCCCCGGCCGCCCCAGCAGTGCACGTAGACGGTCTGTCGATTCCCGATCGCCTGATCAATGCGATTCAAGATGGTCTGCATGAACTCAAGTGTCGGAACGTGGGCATCGGGAATCGGCAGACGGCAACAGGTGATCGGTCGGCGCTGTTGGGCCGCCAGAGCCTCCAGTTCTGGTGCATAATCGGTCAGGGGCTGTCCGTTCCAGTTTTTTTCGATCGGTTCAGTCAGGTTGACGACGTGTTGCACCCCGACCGCCAGCAACCTGTGTAGTTTTTCAGTTGCTTCATGAGGGTGGGCACTGGAGGGATAGAATCCTGCCAGCAATCGGCCAGGTACGACCCAATACGAGCGATCAAACGGAATGACGCCCAACTGGACTCCGAAATTCGGTTCGGTCGTTTGCGAATCGATCATGCTCATCGGAATGCCTTTGCGGTAACCGTCCAGAGTTTGAGTTCAGCCCGAACTGCCTCGCGAACGGGAGGTGGCCTCTCGCGTTCGGAGCACCATTTCAGTATCTCAATTCCCCGCGAAGTCGTCAAAACAGGCAATCGCACCACCATGGGACACATTGGCCAGATCCGGCCGTGCAGCAAAACCCATAGTTGTGGATCGCTCCGCGATCCAACGTTTTTCATCGAACCCATCCCATCGCCAAAAACGAGTAATCCGCCTGCGCACACCGCACAAGAAACTCCGATCCGCAAGCCACGGCTGCTGCAGCAGCCATGCCGGACGACACCGGCAGGGCCTGGTCTTCGCAAGGCTGGTGTCAGTCACGGTCAGAAATTATGCTCATGCCGCAGAGAATTTGAATTTCGTGAGAACCCTGTTTGGTCACGGAGGAGACGGTGCGTCGTGCGGGGTTCCAGCTTCACGCTGGTTTTCGGCTTGTGCGGCTGCCTGTCCTTTCGTATTTCGTAAAACATCAAACTGGACCAGGGATTGCGATCTCGGTTGAGATCGAACTCCCGTAGAGACGAGGTTTCAGAATGCGCTTGCCTGGTTTGCCTGGATGTCAGTCCCTGTGGCGTATCATTGGACGTCCGAGCCTGCTCGGTCTGGCTTTGATCGCCGTGGCGGTCTCGTTGCCTCGGTCGGTTCTGGCACAAAAAACGCCGGAGGAAACAGTCAAGTCACTGATGGCCGGTGACGCCTTCGACGTTCAGTTGTTTGCTGCGGAACCTGATGTTGTGAACCCCATCGCCTGCGACATCGACAGCCAGGGGCGGGTGTGGGTCACCGAAGGCACAAAATACCGTCGCAACGTGGGGAATCCGCCAGACGACAAGATCAAGGTCCTCGAAGATATCGATGGCGATGGTGTCGTCGACAAGGTGACCGTATTCGCCAGTGATCTCAACGCGGCAATGGGCATCTGTGTGGCAGGTTCCCGGATCTATGTCGCCGAATCACCCAATGTGTACGTTTACGAAGACGCCAACAACGACCTCGTTCCCGATGGACCGAGGAAGGTCTTCCTTACCGGATTCGGCGGCAAAAACCACGACCATGGCGTGCACAGCCAGGTGTTTGGTCCCGACCACAAACTGTACATGAACAACGGCGATACCGGTTACAACGTGACGGGTCCCGATGGCCGCAACATCAAGTTTCAATGGGGGGGGATGATCCGTTGCGAGGCCGACGGCACCCAATTGGAAGATTTCGCGGTCAATTTCCGCAACCCGTTTGAACTCGCGGTCGATTCGTTCGGGAATGTCTGGTGCAGCGACAACGACAACGACGGACTGAAGAGTGTCCGCATCTGCTGGATTCTCGAAGGGGGCAATTATGGCTGGTTCGGCGGTCCCGAGAATATCCGGAATCCCGATGGGAGTTTTGATCCGATCCATCACTGGCGGGCCGACAAACCAGGATTCGTTCCCTATGTGCTGATCACGGGATTTGGATCTCCCTGCGGGATGACGTTCTATGAAGGCGACGCGTTCGGTCCGAAATACAAGAACAAGATTCTGCACTGCGACGCGGGTCCCCGGGAAGTACGCTGTTATTCGCCGTCCCGCCTGCCTGGCGTCGGGTATGGTGCGACGCAAGAGAATATTGTTACGAGCAGCGATAACTATTTCCGCCCGGTGGACCCCTGCG
>JAFEBR010000589.1 GCA_018242565.1 Planctomycetota bacterium
CGCCGCCGACTTGTTCTTGCCCGTGGGCCCCGCACCACCCGCGAGGGCCCGCAGCGGGGTCCCATCGACCAGTTCCCGCGACGAGTACACGACGATCTCATCGCCATCCTGGAAGCGTCCCGACACGTACACACTGTCGGTCCCCACCTTCGCCAGAATCCGGACCGTTACGTCGCGGATCACATGATCGCGCAGGACTTTGATTTTGCGTTCTCCCTCGGCCGCGTTCGCCACGCTGGTCGTCGCGACCAGCGCCACGGGAGTTCGCGGAATCAGATCGGAATACACCGTCTGGCCCGCCGAGAACTTCCCCCCCGCGTTATCGATGCTGACCACCGCCGACGCCGGTGACACAGTCAGTTCCCGCAAGGCGTCGAATTTGTCCGCGAGAGCCGTCACGGCTTCCACTTTCGCTTTGACGGCAGTCTCTTCAATCTTGATATCCACAGTTGAGCCTACGGCCGCATTCGCCCGTTCGACCGGCACTTCGACC
The DNA here is from genome assembly GCA_018242565.1 of Planctomycetota bacterium. Taxonomy (GTDB): domain Bacteria; phylum Planctomycetota; class Planctomycetia; order Planctomycetales; family Planctomycetaceae; genus JACQFH01. The sequence continues at coordinate 494 of JAFEBR010000589.1, forward strand.
CACAATTTCGAGGGATCCACAAGCACTCCCAGCTTTTCCCCGGCCCGCACGTATTGTCCTTCGGACACATTGACGCGCAGGACATCGCCATTAAAAGGTGCCCGCACGATCATCTGCTCGGCATCGAACTGGGCCAACTCGGCTTCCGCCTGGGCCGCTTCGAGTCGCGCCTCGGCGATCGCCGTGACGTCAGGATCGCCCTTCACCTGCGCCAGCTTCTTTTCCGCCTGAGCCGCCTGCACCTGGGCGCGAGCCCGTTTCACGATGATCGCAGTCCGGGTATCGTCGAGCCGAAATGCGTCTCCCTGATTCTTCAGTTTCATTCCGGGCCTGGCGGTCACCGTCCGCACGATGCCATCTGAAGGGGCCACGAAGTCGACTGATTTCGAAGCCTGCAGCGACATCGATGCATAATAGGTTCGCGGGTCGGTCAGGTGGATCGCCTCGCGCTTGATGACCACTTCGACCTCGGCCGCCGGCTCTTCACTCTGCAGGGCCGACACCACGGCCGGTGTGGCGACGAGCGCAACCGACAATAGCAGGAGCCTGTTCCGAACACGGCGACTCAGCCCGCGGCGCGACGATTCGGTGGACATTTCGGCATTTCTCCTGCAACCGAGACGGAACACTGGCGATCACTGCGCTGACCCGACGCCAGCAGGGCAATCCCCCATTCTCCAAGGGTAGGCAGGCCTTGCGATCGTGTCAACGTCTTGCCGGTTGACGTCATCGTCCCGCCTGTTACCATGGCCCAGCAGAGCTGCCAACCGCAGCTCAAATTGTCCCCCCAGAACGCCGCGCACCGCGGCCCCTCCCTTGTACGAGCTTCCACATGTTCGCCAACCCGAGTGTGTTGCTGATCCTGTCGCTGATCGCCGGCCCGTTCGATGATGCCCCGGCGCTGGAGCTGAGATACACCGGAGCTCTCGCCAAAGCCGCCAAGACGGCCGACGAAGCCCCCGTCAAACGCTTCAGTCTGTTCTGTGCCGTGTTGCGTGAGGCCGAGGGAGGTCGACAATTGGCATTTCACGTGAATGAGCGTGGCGGCGGCGCCTGGGCCTGGCCGGAACGCTATGGCTCCATCTCGCTCGATAAGTCATTGAACGCCACGACGCCTGGTGCCATCCGTCTGCTCTATGACTACGAGGGGAACCCACTCGTCGTCCCACTCCCCCTGCCCGTACCCGCCTATCACGCGGCTCTCAAGAATGGTGCCCGCTGGAACATCGGAAAAGAGTCTTATGAAGTCGTGAAGTCCGAGAAAATCCAGGATCGCAACTGCTGGCAGATCCAGGTCTCGACCGCTCTCGGCCGGCGCCGGACCGTCTGGGTCGATACCGAATCCCCCTTGCTGGTCGCACTGGAGGAACGTGTATTCGTCGGCCAGGGAGACGAACACATCCTGACCATGCAACTGGAATCGAGCCGCGCTCTCGACCAGCAGCAACTGGCCCAGGCCATCCTGCCACTGCCCGGCCTGCTGAAACTGCAGACCGCGCTGGCCCGGGGCGAGAATGAACTCCGCCCGGAACTGACCATGGAGCAAATTAAGCTCACGACCGACGCCCTGCCCGAGTTGCGGAAACAGGCCGCGGACACCCCTTTCAGTGCCCTGGTCGCCGCGATTGATAAAGATGCCAAGGCCCAGTTGCAGCGGACCGACGAGGTTGGCAAACTCGCCGACAAGTTTGTGGATAAACCAGCCCCCAAATTCACGCTGAAACTGCTCGATAAGACCGAAGTCACGTCCGAGTCCTTACAAAACAAGATCACCGTCCTGCACTTCTGGGAATACCAGGCCGAACCGCTGGTCGAACCTTATGGACAGGTGGGTTATCTGCAGTTCCTCGATTCGGCCGTACGCCGGAAACTGGGCGTGAAGGTCTTTGGCGTGGCGGTCGACAGCCGATTTGCGGATCCACAATCAGCCCCCGCGGCGTTGAAGTCGGTCCAGAAACTCAAGAGTTTCATGAACCTCGAATATGGCATCGCCACCGACGACGGAAAGCTGCTGGCCAAGTTCGGAGACCCGACAAAATACGGTGCCAAGCTCCCCTTATGGGTTGTCATCGGGCCGGATGGCAAAATCGCCCACTTTCATTCGGGTTTGTACAAGATCAACCCCGACGAAGGACTGCGACAGTTGGATGAACTGCTGATCAAGTTGATCCGCTCCCAGAAGGGCAAGTCGACCGACGGCGAGTAGTGGCGGATCGGGAGCGAGCACGCGGGCAGTCCCCCGGAAAACAACCGGGTGGCTGCGCGAAAGAGACAAAGCGTTGGATCGTGGTGCGATCCAAGACTTCAGGCGTGGCGGTCGGGAATCTTGCTGCAGCAGGTCACGATCAGAAAGGTCGCGACGGGCCCCAGCACGAGCGACAGCAGAAACCACAAGAAGCCGCTGTGGTTCTTCGCCTGCGCCAGCCCGGCATTGATCAGGGCCAGCGTTCCCCACCCTACCACGAATCTGGCCCCCTCCGGGCCTGATGACAGACTCAAGTCCATGACAACCCCCGTGAATCCCTGACAGTTCTCGATCCAGAACCGCCGCCCGCGAGGCCACGGGCGGCAGTTTCTCTTGTCATTCGTCCTGGAAACTCGCTTCTTGGGGACTTTTGCCTGCCGGCACCTTGTTTTCCGGGCAGGTCGCGGGAGTGGAGCGTGTCCGACAACCGGTGGCGAACACGATGTCTCGCCGCGGTCAGCGAACAGTTCGGCTACACCAGCAGTCCGGTCGTTTCCGGGAATCCGGCCATCAGGTTGAAATTCTGGACCGCCACTCCCGCCGCCCCTTTGATCAGGTTATCCAGACACGAAATGATGATCGCCTGTCCCCGCGCCTGGCGGACGGTGATGTCGCAGTAGTTCGTCCCGGCCGAGTCTTTCGTGGTGGGTAGATGCTCGACGACTCGCATGAACGGCTTGTCTCGATAGAACTCACGCGCGGCGGCCAGCAGTTCCGCGTCGGTCGCCGACCGTTTGAGCCGCGCGTAGATCGTGGCGATGATTCCTCGGTCCATGGGAATCAGGTGGGGCGTGAAGATCGCCTCGACCTTTTGGCCCGAAGCCTCGGAGAGCACCTGTTCAATTTCCGGCAGATGCCGATGTTTGTTGCCGACCGAATAGGCGCTGACCGATTCATTGCACTCAGAAAACAGCGTGTTGAGCTTGGGAGCCCGCCCTGCTCCACTCACCCCGCTTTTCGCATCAATAATAATGCCGGTCGGATCGATCCAGCCCTGCTTCAGAAACGGGGCCAAACCCAGAATCGACGCGCTGGTATAACATCCCGGGTTGGCGATCAGATTCTGGTGAGGAATCCGCTCGGCCCACAGTTCGGGAAGACCGTACACGGTGGCCGCCAACCGCTGCGCATCCGTGTGGGCATGCCCGTACCATTTTTCGTAGGCAACCGGGTCTTTCAGGCGGTAGTCGGCGCTCAGGTCCACGACACGGGCGCCGCCCGCCAACAAGCCGGGAACGGCTTCCATGCTCGCGACATGCGGCAGGCAGCAGAAGACGAATTCGGCCCGCTGGCAGACTTCGGCCGGGGTCAAATCTTCACAGGTGAGGTTGAGCCGTCCGGTCAGACTCTGGTGGATCGAATGGATCGGCGGAGCCCCCTCTTGCCGGGTCGTGGCCGCCGTAATCTGGACGTCCGGGTTTCTTAACAGGATCTTAATCAGTTCGACGGCCGTATAACCGGTCGCCCCGAGAATCGCGACTTTCACCATGAGTTTTGTTGCTCGCACGAAACGATTTCGCTGGCGTGACGGGAACCACCGCCCCGTCTTCCGACCAGCCCCCATGTTCCCGGACAAGTGTCGCGATGGCAAGGTTCGGGCGAACGCCAAATCGGGAATTCCAGAGGCTCGTGCTGTGTGGGTGGCAGAGCCCGCTTCCGGCAACGGTTCACCCGGGCAGACGCGGTGGGCCCGCATCTCGGGCCCACAACTCGGGCCCACACGCGGCTGAGCGCGGCGAAAATGGGCCCCTGCCCTGCGGCAACGGGTAACTCCAGCGCAAAATCGCGGCCCCTGGGGCAGCACCACAGACACGCCGGGGCCGCCGCGCTCCATGAACTAAACATTCAGACAGTACAATAATTGTCACTGTGAATATTTCGCGAAAAATCACAGATCAGCAAAGATCCTTGCTAGTATCCCCTTAAAGCCACCAGTATCCTACTGTCTTCAACACCGGGTTTATGAGTGGCCATTTCCGCGGCCTTGGGCGTGCGGCCACCGCGTCCCATCCAGGAGGGTGATTTTCCACGACTCGCGTGGAACTGCGTTTCGTTCGTTGTTCGCCAGCAACTGTTCTTAAGACACGAAAGACAATCGCCATGAAACGTTCACGCCTGATCGATGTCCTCCAGAAGTTCTTTCCCGGAACGTCGCGTTCCCGTCGGCGACGCGCCGTCACCGGGTTCCCTCAGACCGGAACCGTCCAACTCGAGACGCGGTGTCTGCTGTCGGCTGACGTGGCGGTGCAACTGATTGCGGGCAGCCTGTACGTCACGGGAGCGGCGGCCGGAGATCGAACCCTGGACGTAGCCCCCGACGACCTGGACCCCACGGTCCTCAATTTCACCCCTGGCCCAAATACGACGGTGAATGGGTCATTTGACACCCTGCAGATCCCGCTCTCCAAAATCACGAAAAACGTCATTATCAACCTGAACAATGGTGTGACGGGCAATAATGCCACGGTTCTCACCTTTGATGGTGGCACATTGTCGGTCGCCGGCGCCCTGTCGGTATCCATGGCGGGCAAAGGGGCCGATACCCTGATCTTCAACAATGGGCAGTTCAAGGGAGCCGCCACCGTGTTTTTGGGCACTGGCGATGACATGGCCAGCCTCACCGGACTTAAAGTCGGTGGGGGTACCCTGATCGACTCAGGATTGGGGACCGATTCGGTGGGCCTCCATAGCTCGATCCTGGGGGCCGTTTCGATCACCGAACGGGGCAAAGCCAATGATGTTCGTGTCGATGATTCCGTCCTGAGTTCGTTGTCGATCCTCGAACAAGGGTCGCAAACCGTCACATCCCTGTACGAACTGTCCGTCTCCGGTTCATTGACCGTTACACTCGCGGCGGGGCGTCAGGGGCTTGACATCAATGAATCCACAGTCGGCGGAGCCGTCACCGTGGCGGCGGGAAGCACCCCGGGAGCTTCGTCCTTCGGCTTTGATCGACTCGAAGCCAAAAGCCTCACTGTCAGCTGCGGCAACGGCGGCTACGCCATCCAGGCGAATCAGTTGAACATCCAGAACAACGTCACCATCACCGCCGGGAATGGCAATACCGACATCGGGCTCTTTGAAACCATCAAGATCGGTGGACTGACCTACCTCAGCGTTGGCAAGGGCAATTCGGCGATCGGGATTGTCGGCAGCCCCTCGCCTACGGTCACAGCACCGATCGCCACGCTGCATGCCATCAACATCAATGTCGGCAGCGGCCAGACGGGCGTGATTCTGAACAATCTCACGGCGACGTCACTCAACGTCTCGGCGGGGACAGGCTCGAACTTCTTCGCCTTAGGGGGAGACATCACCGTGCCAGAACTTCCCGGAGACCTGTACGCTTTCTCGGGAACGACATTCCTGGGCGGTTCGGCGACATTCACGGGCCCGGTCAGCATTACCTCGCTCGGGACTGGCAATCAGGCGTTCATCCACGAATCATTTTTCAAGAGCTCGTTTACCCTCGTCGATGGCGGCAGTCAGAACTCACTGTTTGTCTCGACATCGCAATTTAACGGTCCGACCAATATCGTCATGTACGGCACACGGAACTTCGTGGGTATCGAAGTCGAAGAGGTCATGACCACAAGTTCGGTTCTGTTTGAATTGCCGTCGACCAGCTTTGCGCGCGGTCTGAATGTCACATTTCCGCAGGCGACCGCGGTAGGCAACGGAGGTCTCGTACGACTCGGAACGAACTGGGGCCCCACCGTCGTTCTGGGACAGAAATCGACCATTTACGGGGCATCGGTTGTACTGTCGGATGCGCTGGTCGGTGCGTCCAACATCAAACTGATCTTTTCAAAGTTCATCGATTTGCCGATCTAGTTACCGACCGCCCTCACGCTGCAAGAGCCGCCCAGGAACCTGCATGCCCCCTTTGGCTTCAGTCAGGAAAAACCGTGCGGCCCGCGAGGGACGCGGCAGATCACGGGCCTTGTGGCACTTTCCGATGCCACAGGGCCTGTCTTTTTCTGTCTGAGGCGGCAGGGAATGCCGCCCGAAGAATCGCGGCTCGGCGGGGAATCCGATCCTGGGGCCGCAGTCCAAGTGACAGCTTACTTCCCCGCGGGTGCCCTCTCACCGCGGTGAAATTGCCGGACCGACCACGCAAGCCGCAGCGGCTCGGGCGCAGCCCACAGTGCGAACAGCTTACCGGCCTCTGCGAACTCTTGAGAAACGTATGCTGGAATTAGGCGACATAGTCCGCCGCAATTGAGCAACAGCACACGTTCCAGAACTGGGCCTTCAGTAAAGACCGGCACCCGGTGCCACAGACGTGACGCCGGGTGCCAGGCATAATTCGTTTTTCGCCGCGACCAGTGTCGCGGCGACCTCAATTGCCGACATCAGGCCGCCGAGATAGTGAATGAACCGGTCGTCGGATCGAACGCGAATTGTCCCGCGGGGCTCGCATTCTTTTTGACGGGGGTTGTAAAGCTGGTGACCAGCGATTTGTCGGTGTCCGGCGTCGAGGTGGAGACCACAATGGTCGAATTCACCGGCGTGGGTGGAATCACCGAGCTGGTGTTGATGGTCGAGAATCCGGTGCTCGTGCCACCGGTGAACTTATAGCTGGCATATCCCGTCGGATAGATCAGTGCACCATTTTTTGCCACTTCCGGCTGGACGCAATAGCCATTCAAACGGATCTTATAACCATTAGCAAGATCACCAATTTCGCCGTTCTTCTGGTCGTCGTACCAGGTCAACGATTTGTAATTGACATTGGGATCAGTCACCGCTTCGGCCAATTCGTGTGAGGCAACTTTCGTCAACTGGTCGAAGTTGTTATTGAATCCCTGGCTCTGAGCGGTCACATTCGGGGAACCAGGATACGCCATGACGGCATAGTGAATGTCGATATTCGACCCGCCGAAACTCTTTCCGGCAAAGGCCCCATGATATCCCAGGAAACTCGTCACACTCGTGTAAGTCCAGAGTTTGACGGCCACACCCGGTTCGATGTAAATCATGTACAGGGTGTTGGGGTCACTGCCCCCGAGTACACCGCTGTTTCGATCCAGAATCTGCTGCTGCAACTGGGCCCGAATCGTGGTGTCGTTCAAATATACGTTCTTATTGTAGTTATATCCGGCAATCCACCCGGTGCTGAACGTCCCTCGCCCCACGCCGTAGCCGGCGCTGTTCAGCATGTCCATGTAGGAACTGCCGACAATGTACTTGGAAAACCCTTCCAACTGGCCTGTCTGATTGTACAGACGATTACCTGTGCTGTTCCCGCTGAGCCAGTCCGACCCAAAATACACGTTCTGGATGTGGACGTTCGGAATGACGACCCCGCCATGATAAGTGACCGTCAGCAATTGCCTCGGTTCCAGGGTCTCGACATGAATCGGACGCCCGGGGCGCTTCCGCAACTGGGATTTTTGCGATTTGAGACCAACCAACCGCAACATGGAGTTCAGCAATGACATGGGTTCCTCGACAAGTGGCTAGAGGTGTCAGAACTCGAGAGATCGTTCAGGGCTATTACCGGCCTCCCTGTGGCCCAATGACATGCTACGGAGCCTTATCCCGACATGCAATAGGCCAATTCAAAAAAACTTTGTTAATTTGCAAAGTTCATATTTCTCGCGACTGACACCCAGCCGCCTTGAACTCAAACAGCCAAACCTGCCGCTCCGGTGCCATCCAGTTGTCCACCCAGTCATGCTGTCTCACCCGCATCCTACAGCACGGGGAGTGTACCACCGCGACAGGGGACGTCGCGGTCGTCTGCCCGGGCGAGAGTCCAGCCCGAATCACATTGCGGCCAGGCTCTGTACACTGCGATCGACGCCTCGCCGCGTAAAGTGCCGCGTGAAGTGCACCGCCATCCTGCCCGACGGCCCTTCCCCGCCAGAATCTATCGCGACTCGCCTGAAGTGAACGCCGACTCTTCGAGCGTCAGCAACTGTCGATACCGCTCGACAATCTCCGCGGAGGCACAACCGGGCAGGTCGCGTTCGAGTTGAATCGCCTCGAGTGTGTTCAGCAACCGCCGGAACTTCACTCCCCGCAACTCCTGCTGGCTCGACTGGTTGCCGGCGGCTTCCATTTGCTGCCGTCGTTCGTCAAACGCCTTCCAACCCGGCAGTTGCTGTAATTCCGCCAGCAGCGTCTGTTGATTCTCGGGCTTCAACAGCGCCGATTCTTCCCAGCGGCGGGGATCCCCGAGTTCGGGCCACTTTTCGGTAATCTGTCGCAAGAACTCACGCCGCCCTCCCCCGCCCCGGCGGCCTCCGCCGAAACCTGGACGGCCCCGCCCGGCCCCCCGTCCCGCACGGCGCAACTCGTCCGCAGCCGAAACCACGGTCGAGACGTCATCCTGCAATTTGAATCCCAGGGTTTCCGACAGTTTTTTCACAATCCGCCCCGAAACCGGACGTGACCGATCGACATAATCCTGCAGAGTCCCCGTCAGCACCACCGTCGCAGCTTTCGTTTGCGCCGGCGCCTCGCGGGGCTTGTCTTCCCCTTCGGCGTCGTCACCACTGGCCGGGTTCGCAGGCCGCGGCGTCTCTGTCTCCGCTACAGATGGCGACTCACCAGCCGGGCCGGACCGACTGTATTTTCGCAAGAACACTTCTGAAGTCCGCAGCGGAATGTCAATCGTTTCGCCAGCGACCACCGCATAGGCGTACGCCTCGGCGAACGAAATCACGCCATTGCCGTCGACATCGCAATCTGCAATCGGCACGCCATTTCGACTGCGCCCCGCCAGAGCACCCCAGAAATAACTGCTGAACTCTTCGTCATGCTCAATATCCGGTCGGCACCCGGCCGCCGGTAGATTGTGCTGCTGAGCAAAAAAGCCAGCTCGCAACTGGGGTGCCAGACCGCGGGTTTCATCCAACCCCTGAAAAATTGTGTGGCCAAACCCGCCGCAATAACACTGGGCCATGACCATGACGACGGGAACCTCGCGCGGAAACAAGTTGAGCAATTCCGTGAACTCGCGCGCGGTGATCTTCCGCTCATTCCAGCAATCAATCGTGGTATTAAACGGATCATCCTGGGGGCCGGCACTGCCATGAGCCGTCACATACACAATCAGTCGGTCACCGGTTTGCACCGTTTTGGCGAGCGACTCAAACTGACCGCGAATCAGCGCCGGGTCGAGCGCCCCGGCGATCTCATCTACACGGTGGTTCCGATAGGTCACATGTTCTTGGCCGCGACGTCGGTGCAGTGAGGCGATCACTTCGGTCGCGGGCAACTCGTTCTTGGCGGGCTTTTCAGCCAACACCTGCAGATCAGCCGCAGGGTCGTGACCGTCGGCGAAATAAATCACGTGACGCCGGGGTCCCTGATGTCGGTCGCGCAGAACCTGCTGAAAGAAGACGACGTTGGCTTCCAGCGAGGCCTGATTCCCGGTGCGGTTATATCCGCCGCCAATCGTTAGAAAATAATCGGTGGCCTGCGCCCTGTCGGACCAGGACAGCGAAGCGCACCAGGCCCACACGAGTATCGCTACACACCGACCGTAACCATTTCGGAACATGTTGCGCCTGCGATTCTAATTGACATTCGGGACTCAGAATGGAATCGACGCCCCAGAATACCCGACAGGATGAAAAAACCGAAAGCCCGGCCGGTTTCGGAATTTCCTGGTCACCCCCCCCTGCCCCACCTCACTACCCGCCTTGCGGACGAACTCCATATCAAGCAGCCACGACGACCGGGGCGAGACTTTCGAGACACACCAGTCGAACGCAAGCGGTGGTCAATTTCCACATCCGGACAGCCATATCTTCTTACATCACGGGGTCGGCACGATACGCCGACGCAGCGTAACTTCTGCCTCGCCCGGCGACTGACCGACACTTCTGCAACCAGGGTGCCCACCGTTCACTCAACGGCTCCGCCATTGTCGCGATCGAATTCGGGTTGACACAAATCAGATGATTGTCGAGAGTTCTGCCCCTCTCGATCCTCCCTGCAAACCAGCCTCCCCCCTCACTTCTCGATTTCCGCCCGCGATTGGTCCGCCTTCCGTGCCGGCCCATGTCTCGAAAGGTACAAACCATGCGTGCATTGCGTGTCCTGCCAGTGGTCGGATTGGCCGTCGTGGGTGTCAGTGGCTGCGCGTTCAGCATGTTCACTTCGTCACACGATCATCACGAAGGGACACAAGCACTGGAACGCCGCATTGAAGCGCTGGAAGACCGGGTCCGCTGCCTGGAGCAGTCCCAGACGCTGCCTCATTCCGCAGGCTACGCCAACCCGGTCACCTTGCCAGGCACTCCCCTGCCCACCAGCGAAGATCCGCAATAAGACCGCCTGTGCCGTGTCCTGCGTCGCGCACTGAAGCAATTTGGCAGACTTGCTCCGCACCGTGGCCATAGGACGGCAGAGAACTTTCACGCTCTCACAGCCACCCACGGCGGCGGAACAGTCGCAGCATGCCGATCACCGTGAGAATGCAGATCCCCCAGAAGGCGGGATAGGTCCAGGTCCATTCATTTTCGGGGATCGGCATGTTCATGCCGTACACCCCGGCGAGAAAGGTCAGGGGAATGAAAATCGTTCCCATGATCGTCAACACCTTCATGATCTCATTCATGCGAATGGACAACGCCGACATGTAGATTTCCGCCAGTCCCGTCGCAAATTCCCGGTACGTTTCGACCAGGTCGATAATCTGGACGCAGTTATCGTAAAGGTCGCGCAAGTAGGTGCGGGTGACCTCGGACATGCACTCGTGCCTTTCCCGCTGCAGCGAGTTAATGACTTCGCGCATTGGCCAGATCGCCCGCCGGACTGTCAGCAATTCGCGCTTAATGGCATGAATCCGGTGAATGGTGTCGGCGGTCGGCGCGGTCAGGGCCTGGTCTTCGAGTTCTTCCAACTGGTCTGAATAGAATTCCAGAATGGGAAAGCACTGATCAACGAGTGCGTCGAGCAGCGAATAGATCAAAAAACTCACGTCATTCTGCCGTAACCGCGAGCCCTTGACACTGATCCGCTGCCGAATCGGGTCCCAGACATCCCCCGGACTCTCCTGAAACGTCAACAGGGTTTTGTGACCCAGCGCAAAACTGACCTGCTCGCTCGTCACATGTCCATCCTGCAGTTCCAGCATCCGGGCAATCAGGAACAGGCGGGCCTGATGTTCTCCCGTGGCAGGATAATCCTCGACCTTGGGTCGCTGCCCCACGTGCACAACATCCTCGACCACCAGCGGATGCAGACCGTATTTGTGCGCCAGCGATTGCAGGGCCGGCAGATCTCCGAGGCCATCGATGTTGATCCACCGTACCGCCGTCCAGGGTGGGCGATGCCGCGACACGAACGCATCCAGGTCGGTGATCTGTTCCACCAGCACCGTTTCCGGAGACATATCGGTGCAGGTGATCACCGCGGGACCGCTGGCGTGGTGTGCTGTCCGGTGTTCGTCCCGTTCGATTCCCGACGCGGCCCCGGCGGGAAAGCCCCGCATCCCGGGCAATCGCCCGACCCCTTCGATGGACTCGGTACGCGGTGGCCCCCCCATCAGCCAGTGCCGGAAACGCTGTGCCAGACTGCGCTGATGTGCTGGCGGTGATGGGTTCTCTGCCATGGTCCCCTGCTCTTAAGAATACGCCCGTGCAATCGACCGAGGACGATCGCCGCCCCCGCCCGAGCATCATAAGGTCCCCCGGCAACTGAGTGCCAACCAGTCCTCAGTTCCCCACGCTATGGCACGCCCTGTATGGGACAAGTTTTTAACGTGTCAGCGTTTTCCCTCCGCCAGGTCCTGGCCGGCTGCCCCCCTTTCTAAACGTCGCCGATCACGGCCCACGACACGTATCCAGATCACATCCAACGTCCTCGTTAACGGGGACTTGGCCAACACTGGCGGCAGTCATGACTGGCGGATTTCAGCCAATTCGCCGGGCCCCGGCCGAAGTCAGCAACAGCCGGGCCCCGGACTCAACTGACAGCAACTGACTCCAACGCGCTCGGGGCGCCTCGGCACCGTCCGCCTCGACCAGACGGATATCGCCCGTTTCCAGCATCGCCCGCATGGCCCGCAGAAAGTGCTCACGGTCCTTGAACAACGGCTGAATAACCGTTGGCGACAAGTCGCGGCCCTGCAGTTGATCCAGCGTTTCCAATTCCGGCGACATGGGCATCACACTCGTTAGAGAGTCAATTGGCCTGCCCAAACACACAAATACGGAAACGGACCGCAGAGGTTATGGACGGTCTGTGGTATTGATTAACTCCTGTTCCAGGTCGTGCATTTTGAGCCTGTAGGTCACTTCGCCAAGACTTCCCAACAACACAAACTCACCGGCTTCCACCACAGCTTTGCGAAATTTGTACGACGCGTCAGTGAAATTAGTGCGATGGACGATCCATTCCGTTTTCAACACGTCCCCTTTGCGGTCCGTGACATCGATTCCCCATTTTTCATATTCCGGACCGATGTGCCGAAAGACATTGAGTTTCAGTTTTCGTGAGGGCGTCGACTTCGCCAGCCTCGGAATCGTATAGCGGCGCTCCCCGCCACACTCTCGCGTGGCGGCAATCGTCTGCCGGATCGGTGTCGGATCGGCCCCAAACCGAGACGCGATGTCGAGCAGGCTCGCCTCCAGAACATCCAGTAGCATGTCGTACCGGCGCTCTGGCGAAAGTTCAAAGTATGTGTGGAAATTGAAGTCTTCCACGTAGTACGTACTGACGCCGCAGGCCTGCCAGTATTGGTGTTGACCATTCGCAGGCCCCAGATTCACGTTCGTTTTGCGAGTCCCGTCGAGTACGTATTTCTGAGGCAGAAATGACAGGAATATCGATCTCACCGCGGCCGCCGTGCTGTTGTTAACCTCTTCGCGTGTGTGCCCCTCGGGTGTGTTTGCCCCCGCTGTAACCGCAAATCCCAGATCGCAAAAATACATCTTCGGCTCCGGATCGTCGGACGTATCAAGGCCACTCGACATTCAAAAGATGCGAAAGTCACTGTATTCGTGGCGTGGAACTCCAACTGCTGCATGGGCTCACCACTCTGCCTTGCCGTCTCACGAGTTCCAACATTGACACCGTAGTCGTTATCGAGCTTGTTATCCATCTCCTGTGATCGGCCAGCAAACCGCGTGGGATCGGCGGAGCGATCCGCGACTTTGTGGTCCGCTGCGTTTGACCGGACCTGTCGCATGGTTTGCCACCCGAAGCAGGCGACGGCCGGCGAGCCGCTCGTGCCACAATACTCACATTTGCTGGCGACTCACGAGACCAGATACTAATGTGCGAGCGATTCTCGTCCGTCCGGCCTTCTGCGGATTTGAGCCCGCAGACAAGGTCGGCGCGCTGGACA